>CALPMD020000081.1 GCA_943324575.2 Akkermansia muciniphila | reverse complement strand
AGTGTCACCAGGGAGAATGCGGCGCTTTTCGTTTTTCAGCATCCACTCGTCATTCGGCACCAAGCCCGGGCTTTCCCCCATCAGTGGCAGCCCGGTGTGGCTCCCGAAGCCGAGACTCCGCGCCAGACCCAAGAATCGCTCCGAGCCAACGTCGATGCCCACCTGATAGAACCAGGTGTTGCAGGATCGCGCGAGCGCCCGCTTCACATCGATCGAACCTTCGGGAATCTTCGTCCAGTTGTTGAAGGTGGCATTGCCAATGGTGATCGCCGCCGGGCAGTCGATGGTGGTGAACTCACCCACCGTTCCTTTGTCCAGAGCGGCCAGCGCGACGATCGGCTTGAAGCAGGACGCCGGCGGATAGGCGGACTGAAACGCCCTGCCGAACAGCGGCTGGGCGGCGTCGGCCTCCAGCGCCTTGAAGTCGAAGTCGTTGATCCCCGGGATGAAGCGATTCAAATCAAACGACGGGCGCGATGCCATGACCAGCACCTCGCCGGTAGCCACATCGATGACGACAAAAGCCCCGCGGCGGCAGCCGTCATGCAGCGTCGCTTCCGCCAGCTTCTGCCATTTCAGATTGAGCGTGGTGACGACCGTGCCGCCCGGCCGCGGACGCTTGACCTGCTCTTCCAGCAGCTTGCTGCCGTTTTCATCAAACAACAACCGCTTCATCCCCGGCTCGCCCGTCAGCAGGGTGTTGTAGATTTTTTCCAAGCCCGCGCGGCCTTCGGATTCCTCCCACAGCGGCTCGTTGAAATTGATCGGCCCGGTCGGCAACTTGCCGACGCTGCCCGAATAGCCCAGGATGTGCGCCGCCAGTTCGCCATTCGGGTAACTGCGCCGGTAAATCGGGTGCAAGATCAGCCCCGCCATCAATCGCGCCTCGATGCCGTGCGCCTCCTTCTCATCCAGCTGGCCCGTGACCAACAGTGGCAACCAGCGCCGGTTGCGGTAGTGGTCGTAAATCTCGTCGTCGGATTTCGACACGGCGCTGTTGACCAGCAGCTTCAGCCCGTCCAGCCGGCTGCGCGCCCAGTTGATCACAAAGCTGCGGTCCGCATTTTCAAACTGCCGGAACTGCAGACCGACCTGATAGGCGACCCGATTATTCGCCAGCGGCTCCCCTTCCCGATCCACGATCTGCCCGCGTGGCGCAGGGATCCTGAGCGTGATGGCGCGGGCATCCTTGCGCGTACTGATCGCCGCATCCGTGGCATTGCGCGTGACCGGAGCCTCCGCCGGAGTTTGCTGGATTGCCATCAACGGTGTCGACTCGCCCTGCGCGCAAAGCGGCAGCGTCACGAGACTGAAGACCCGCAAAAGTCGGCAAATAGAGAGGAGACGCACCATGAAGTCTTGAAATCCTAGGCTCAGATTCAGTGCAAGGCAACGCTCAATCAACGGCTTGCCGCGCTCTGCGCATTGCATGAACCCACTTCACATCGTCCCTGCGCTTCTCTCTCCTGCGGCCACGCGGGTTGTCGGACTCGTCGTGGCTTACCTTGCGTTTCAGCAATGGCGGCTTGCTCGTCGCAAGCTCCAACTCGATCTGTTTGAGAAGAGCTCCGCACCCCATCTGGCAGACTCAAGTCTGCCAGCAACAGCTGCGTAATCTGTAAAGCCAGCAAGCACCAGATGACGCAGTGTTGCACTGCACAGTAAGAAGGGTCGCCGGTTCCGTATGGGGCCGGCGGCCTTTCGATTTCGATCAAAGTCGAAACCCAATCGCTTGGAAAGCTGAAAATGCGTGGCGCGGATCAAAAACGCGCGCCGGCGGCTCTCGCGGATGATTGTTCGATTGAACACATTTTAATTTGACGTGGCTGGTGGACCGGTGCTTGTTTTCTGGCTGTGGACTGTCCGCTCACTGCCCTTTTCGTGGATTGCGATTCTTACTTCGCGTCGGTCGAACAACACCTGGACCCCAGCCTGCGCGGGCTGCCGGTCGGCGTGGCACCGGTGATGGCGGAGAGTTCCTGCTGCATCGCGGCGAGCTATGAGGCCAAGGCCTTCGGGGTGAAGACCGGCACCCGCATCAGCGACGCGCGTCTTCTCTGCCCGGGCATCGTGATCGTGGAAAGCAAGCCGAGTGAATACATCAAGGTCCACCATCAGGTGATCGCCGCGGTGGAGGACTGCATCCACGTCGAGGCGGTCTTGAGCATTGACGAGATGTGGGCGTGGCTGCCCTACAATCTGCGCAATCCGGAGACGGTGGAAGGGATCGGGCGCAAAATCAAAGCGACCGTGGCCCGAGATATTTCCCCGTTTATCAAGGTGAGTATCGGTGCAGGGCCGAACAAGTACTTGGCCAAAATGGCGAGCAAGATGCGCAAGCCCGATGGCCTGTTCATCATCCACCCCAGCGAGCTGCCGGAGGTCCTCTACCCGCTGAAGCTGCGCGATTTCACGGGGATCGGCCGCCGCATGGAAACCAACCTCAATGCGGTGGGCATCTATTCGGTGGCCGCGCTTTGTGCCGCCTCGAAGCCGACCTTGCGCAGTGCCTGGAATGGTGTGTTGGGCGATCGGCTCTGGCACTTGCTGCGTGGCGATGAAATCCCCGACCTGGTCTCTGCCCGCAAGACGCTGGGTCACTCCCACGTTCTTCCGCCGCAAAGCCGCCAGCCCGACCAGGCATGGCCGATCCTCTGCAAGCTTCTGCACAAGGCCTGCGAGCGGCTGCGCTCTCACGGGCTACTGACCGGGTCCCTCACGCTGCAGCTCGCCTTTCTGCGCAGCGGTTCATGGGCTGCAGCGGTTCACACCGCGGAAACAGACTCGACCGTGGCGCTGATCCGCTTGCTGGACCGGCTATGGCGCGATCGCCCGGAGCCGGGCAGCCCGCTCCTGCAAGTGGGCGTGGTACTGTCCCGGCTGGTTGACCGCGCCAACTTCACACCGCCCTTGTTCGAGGTGGTTTCCGACACGGCGGCAGCCTGCGACTCTGAAAAACACCGCCGCCTGGATGCCACCCTGGACAAGCTCCGGTCGCGATACGGACGCCACGCCGTTTACTTCGGCAGCGTCCAAGAAAACCGCGACAGCGCGCCGATGCGCATCAGCTTCACCCACATTCCAGATCTGGCCAGCGAAAGTGATTGAGAGTGAAAATGGATGTCAGTATGGATAGCCGGATGGGGTCGTCTAGCGTTGCGGAGGCGATGGCGTATCAAGCAGACCGTGCATTGGCCTTTTTCGATCGGCGTGGGATTGGCTTGCCATCTTGCGCGTGATTACCGCACCTTCCACCGCAATGAAACGGGTAGTCATTCACACCGACGGCGGCTGCAAAGGAAACCCAGGTCCTGGCGGTTTCGGCGCGGTCATGGTCTGCGGCAAGCACCGGATGGAGCTGTCCGCTGGCTACCGCCTGACGACGAACAACCGGATGGAACTGCGCGCCGCGATCGCCGCTCTCGAAACTCTAACCGAACCCTGCGAGGTCGTGCTGCATTCGGATTCCAAGTATCTGATCGATTCGATTTCCAAGAGATGGATCGACGGCTGGCAAAAGCGCGGCTGGCAAACCGCCGACAAGAAACCCGTGAAAAACCGGGATCTTTGGCAGCTGTTATTGGCGGCGATCGGCTCGCACCGCATCGACTGGCGCTGGGTCAAGGGGCATGCGGGACACACCGAAAACGAACGCTGCGATGAGCTGGCCAACGTCGCCGTGGCGGCTGCGGTGTTGGAAGAGGACCACGGTTTTTCCCCTGCCTAACGGGGCGCGCCCGCCAGCGGCTGCTGCTGGGAGATGCAGTGCAGGGTGCCGCCCTCTTCGACCAGGTCGAGGCAGTCGATTCCGACCACTTCGCGATCCTCAAACAACTCGCGAATGATCCCGAGGGCACGATCATCATTTTTGGGCTGACGGAATGTCGGGACGAGCACCCCGCCATTGAGGATGAGAAAATTGACGTAGGAAGCTGGCAGCACGGGCAGTCTCCAGCCCGCGACCTCACAGGCCTCGGGTAAGGGAATCTCCAGCACCTCGAAGGCCCGGTCATTCGGCCCGACGAAAGACCGCAGGCGCGCCAAGTTATCGGCAAGCACCGAAGCGTTGGGCGAATTGGAATCGCGATCGACACAGGCAAGGATCGTCTGGGGATCGACGAAGCGGGCCAAGTCATCGATGTGACCATCGGTATCGTCCCCTTCGATCCCCTGCTTCAGCCAGAGAATCTCTGAAACGCCGAGACCGTCGCGGAGGCGTTGCTCGATCTCCTCTCGGCTCAGGTTGGGATTGCGATTGGGATTGAGGAGGACGGCTTCGGTCGTCAAGAGCTGCCCGGCGCCGTTGACTTCAATCGCGCCGCCTTCGAGGATCATTCCGCCAGTAAAACGCCGCAAGCCGAGCGCCGATGCGATTCTGCTAGGGATGCCATTGTCCAGATCCCACGGTGGAAATTTTCCGCCCCACGCATTGAATTCCCAGTCTGTCACCGCAACCTCGCCGGTATCGGAGTGCTTCACAAAAATCGGCCCGTGGTCACGGCACCACACGTCGTTGTGCGGATGATCAAAAAGCTCCAGTCGCTCGGGCACGCCTTTGGCCCGGTTGCATGCCGCGGCAATCGCCGCGTGATCAGACTCCGGAGCATTGATCCGCACCGTCTCAAAGCGTGAGGCAGCTGCCGCAATCTCAGCGAATTTCGACCAAATCATGTCGCGCTTTTCACCACCCCAATGCCGTGGGTCCTCCACCGGCCAGGAAAGCCAAACCGCTTCTTGCGGGGACCATTCGGGTGGCATTGCAAATCTAGCAGCAGTCATGGGCAGAGCATGAATCCATCGCAGGCGACATTTCCAGCTTTCATTCGTGGCAAATGGTAAGGCGCATGGTCCTGCGGCGGTATCGGTAAAATTACTGACACGGGATGATCCATTTGACTCACCTGGAAAAGAGTAATCCGCCACCTACCGATTTGAGTGAAGACTGCCAATTTGAAGCATGTTATTTTCACCCCTAAGAAAAACGTCTTCAGCAACTAGAACCCTCAAATCCCTAGCAGCGCTCACCCTCACGATCAGCGGATTGCTGACCCACGGAACAAGTGCCGCAACCACATCCACTGTCCCCTTGCAAACGGTGACACTGGGTTGGAACGCAGTTTCTGCAACTGGCATTCAAGGCTACAAAGTCTATGCCGGAACTCAAAGTAAACAATACACCCTCTCCTATAACGCGGGGACCCAACTCGCTTATCCAGTGACTGGGCTCGCCTCCGGGCAGACGTATTATTTCGCCGTGACTGCGCTTGGCAGTACAGGCTTGGAAAGCGCGTATTCATCGGAACTCGCATTCACCGTTCCGCTGCCACCGGTTGCGGTCGCGGATGCCTACTCGGCCACCCAAAACGTCGCTCTGGTGATTCAGGCCAGCGGCGTCCTCGCCAATGACACCGATCCACAATCCATCGCGCTCAGCGCGGTCATCGATACGGTCCCTAGCCACGGCAGTGTCAGCCTGGGTACCAACGGTGGATTCACCTATACACCGGCTACTGGATACACGGGCAGCGATGCCTTCACCTATCACGCCAACAACGGCAAATTGGATTCCAACGTGGCGACGGTCAATCTCACGGTCAATCCAGCGACCTTGGGAGGCTTGGTCAACGGCAGCTTCGAATCCGACTACAGCGGTTGGACGGCTAGCGGCAATCAAGCTGTCCAATCGACTGGTGTCTATGTGCCCACCGATGGCAGCAAGCTAGTCGCTTTCAATGGCGGCGACACGACGCCTAACGGAGTGCTATCCCAAACCTTCGCCACGTCGGCGGGTCAAACCTATACGCTCACGTTCGACGCAGGTGTCCTAGCCTATAACAAGAATCAACAAGTGCTGCAGATGACGCTTAACGGTACCAGCAGCCTACTTTCGCAGTCGATCACCCTCACCGGCCTAGGCGGTGGCGCGATACGTTGGTATCCTCAAAGCTACACCTTTGTGGCCAATAGCCCATCGACCACTTTGACTTTCCTCGATAAGTCGACCACCACCAAGGGGCTGGATTTATTGGTCGATAAGGTGAGCCTTAAATCCCCCACCATCACAGGCAACACCGCACCCGTGGCAGCGACGGACAACTACACAACCCCGCAGAATACCGCATTGGTGATATCACCCACTGGCGTGCTTGCCAATGATACCGATGCCCAGTCCACCCCACTGACCTCCATCCTCGACGTGGGTCCAAGCCACGGAACTGTCGCCCTCAACAGCAATGGTGGATTCACCTATACGCCAACCAGCGGTT
>CALPMD020000080.1 GCA_943324575.2 Akkermansia muciniphila | reverse complement strand
ATCCCATACAGTTTACCGATGGCAACCCGCACCAATCGCAGCGTGGGAAAGCCGACCGCGGCCGTCATGCGCCGGACTTGGCGGTTTTTTCCTTCGATCAGGCGCAGCTCCAGCCACGACGTCGGAATGGCCTTACGAAACCGCACCGGTGGATCGCGCGGTGCGAATTCGGGCTCCGCATCCAGCAAACGCGCCGCGCAAGGCCGCGTGCGATAGCCTTGGATCGAGATCCCGCCCTGTTGGAGTTTAGCCACCGCCTCGTGGCTAGGAATTCCTTCCACCTGTGCCCAATACGTGCGTGGGTGGGCGGTCTTGGGATCGAGCAGACGGTTGTTTAAACCCGGCTCATCACTCAATAGCAACAGCCCCTCGGAATCCATGTCGAGCCGACCCAATGGGTAAACTCCCGCAGGAAATCCAAAATCTGCCAGCGTCCGCTGCCCTGGCTGATCCGGCGTAAACTGGCACAAAACCCCGTAAGGTTTATGAAATAGGATCACCATGGCAACTCACACGAACCGCAGGTCTGCGGCACATCAAGCGTAACTGCGAATCGAAACCTTCACTCCTTCAAATGCCAGTGACTCCTTGTGCAGCGTGGGCGCTTTACCCTCGCCATTGTACTGCCATGCGGCGACGTGAGCGAAGTGTTCGTCATCGCGCTTAGCCTCGCCCGCTTGGGTACTGCCAGCGACGACTTCAGTATCCTTCTCGAAGAACTGATGTTCGGTGCGAAAGTGGCCACCGCAAGACTCCTCGCGCTCGAGGGCATCGTAGCACATGATTTCGCCGAATTCGAGAAAGTCGGCGACGCGGCCCGCCTTCTCGAGCTCCATGTTGGCATTATCACCCGATCCGGGAATCATGACGTTCTGCCAGAACTCCTCGCGGATTTTCGGAATTTTTTCGAGCGCTTCGGTGAGCCCCTCGCGGGAGCGGGCCATGCCACACTTGTCCCACATGATCATCCCCAGTTCGCGGTGGAAGGAATCGACCGTGCGCTTGCCTTGGATCGCGAGCATCTTACGGATGCGCTCGCGGGTCTCGGCTTCGGTTTGTTTGAACTCGGGCATGTCGGTGGTGACTGTGCCTGGCTTCTGGGTGACAAGGTAGTTTGCGATGGTGGTCGGAATGACAAAGTAGCCGTCAGCGAGACCTTGCATCAGCGCAGAGGCACCGAGGCGGTTGGCACCGTGGTCGGAGAAGTTCGCTTCGCCGAGGACGTGTAACCCTGGAACATTCGACATCAAATTGTAATCCACCCACAGGCCACCCATGGTGTAGTGGACGGCGGGATAGATCATCATCGGCCCCTTGTAAGGATCTTCGCCGGCGATTTTTTCGTACATCTGGAAGAGGTTGCCGTAGCGGGCGCGAATGGTATCCTCGCCAAGACGTTTGGTGGCATCGCGGAAATCCAGATAAACTCCCAGCCCAGTCGGGGCAACACCACGACCCTCGTCGCAGACTTCCTTGGCGGCACGGGACGAAATATCGCGCGGGGCGAGATTGCCGAATGATGGATATTTCCGTTCGAGGAAATAGTCGCGCTGGTCCTCGGGGACATCTGTAGGGCTGATCAGTTTTTGGCGGAGTTTTTCGGCGACCTCCTTGGTCATAGGTGCCCAGATTCGGCCGTCGTTGCGGAGCGACTCGGACATCAAGGTCAGCTTGGACTGGTAGTCGCCGCTGACAGGAATGCAGGTCGGATGGATTTGGGTGTAGCAAGGGTTGGCGAAGAAAGCCCCGCGACGGGCGGCGCGCCAAGCTCCGGTCACATTGCAGCCCATTGCGTTGGTCGAGAGGAAAAAGACGTTACCGTAGCCGCCGGTCGCCAATATCACCGCGTCGGCGGCATGGGTGGAAATGCTGCCGGTATTGAGATCGCGCACGACGATCCCTTTGGCATGACCGTTGACCAAGACAAGGTCGAGCATCTCAGTGCGCGGATACATTTTTACCCCGCCCTTGTGGATTTCCTTTTCAAGCGCCTGATAGCAACCGATCAGCAACTGCTGGCCAGTCTGGCCACGGGCATAGAATGTGCGGGAAACTTGGGAACCCCCAAAGGAACGGTTGTCGAGCAGACCACCATATTCACGTGCGAATGGTACGCCTTGGGCAACGCATTGGTCGATGATCGAGGTCGAAACTTCGGCGAGACGATGGACGTTGCCTTCACGAGAGCGGAAATCACCACCCTTGATGGTATCGTAAAAGAGGCGGTGGACTGAATCACCATCGTTCTGATAATTCTTTGCTGCATTGATTCCGCCTTGCGCCGCAATCGAGTGAGCACGACGCGGACTGTCCTGATAGCAAAAGCATTTCACCTGGTAGCCCAATTCCGCCAGCGAGGCTGCGGCAGAGCCACCTGCCAGACCAGTGCCGACAATGATGACAGTGAACTTCCGCTTGTTTGCAGGGTTGATGAGCTTGGAGTCCATCTTATGCTTGGACCACTTTTGCTCAAGAGGGCCGGACGGAATTTTGCTATCAAGGACGATGGACATGGTAGGAAGGCGTGAGGATTTCCGCTGCGTAAGAAATTAGAATTTGAGAAAGCCTGTAAGGACTGCGATTGGAATCGAGATAAAACCAGCCCAAATGGCGAAGCTGTAAACGAGCGAGAACTGGCGAATCAGTCCCTGCGCCTTCTTCGACCGCAGCCCCAGTGTTTGAAAGATCGAGGCGACCCCGTGTGAAAGATGGGAGCAAAGCAGACTCATCGCGATGACGTAAAACACGACGACCAGCGGATTTTGGAAGCCGAGAATCACCATGCCGTAGGGGTCATTCGCGCCGATCTTGGCCAAGGCCGGATCGACCCGAACGGTGTAATGGAGGATGTGGAAAACCACAAAGGCGAGAATGGTCAGTCCGGAGAGAATCATGATCCGCGAGGACTTCGACGCCTGGATGGTTGCCTTGTACTCGTAGGATTGCTTGCGGGCTGCTCGGTTCTGGCGGGTGAGTGAAATGGTCGCCGCCACATGAAGCACCAGCATTGTTAGCAATACCACCCGGGCAATCCAGACGCCTGCACCGTGGAGCATCGTGTGAAGGAAATGGGCGTATTCATTGAACGCATCGCGACCGACGTACATCAGCAGATTTCCCGATAGATGACCGGCTAGGAATGCAACCAGAACAATTCCGGTCAGGGCGACGATGAGTTTTTTGCCAATAGAAGAAGACCAATAAGTATCGAGGCAACGGGTGAGAGCATTCATAACAATTGAAAAAAGGTAGAACCGCGCGCGGAATCTCAGCGAGAGATAAGCGCCTGCGCTCAGATTTTCAAGGGGAGAGTCTACCAGATCACAAATTTGACCCTGATTGGTCGGATTTGCCACCTTTCAAGGCATCTTTATTATTTTAAGGGATGAGGTCTCAAAGTTGGCCCGATGCCTGCTATGAATCCAAATCACAGCCATGGAAATGTTTAAGGACTATCATCCTGACCGATTTTACGACGAAATGTTCGCCGAAGATGGCACCGTGAGAAATCACTGCGCCCCACTTCTTCAGAAATTCGGAAAACTCGATCAGCGAGATTTCCTCGCGAGGAAAGCCAACTCCGAACTCTACTTCCTACGCCAAGGGATCACCTTCAACGTCTATCACGACAACCAAGGCACTGAGCGGATCTTCCCATTCGACCCGATACCCAGGGTCATGCCGGCCAGCGAGTGGGAACATCTGGAGGCAGGACTGACGCAGCGCATCGTCGCACTCAACCTCTTCCTCCACGACATCTATCACGACCAGCAAATCCTCAAAGACGAGGTCATCCCCCGCTTCTACATCGAGCAGGCAAAGCACTATCGTCCCGAATTCCGCGGCGTCGACGTGGCGGCGGACATCTATATCCACATTTGTGGCAGCGATCTGATCCGCGGTGCCGATGGCGTTTATTATGTCTTGGAAGACAATGGGCGCTGCCCGTCGGGTGCCTCCTACTTGCTGGAAAACCGCAACGCGCTCAAGCGGGCCTTCCCCGGGATTTTCGAAACGCTCGGCGTCCGTCCAGTCGATTCCTACCCGCGGGACTTGCTCAACATGCTCCATCACATTTCGCCGCGTCGCGAGGCGGATCCTGTGTGCGTGCTACTGACACCCGGTTGCCACAACAGCGCCTACTTCGAACATTGCTACCTTGCCCGCGAAATGGGCATCGAAATCGTCGAAGGCAAAGACCTCGTGGTCGTCAATAAGTTCGTCTACATGCGGACCACCCGCGGACTGGTCCGAGTGGACGTCATCTACCGCAGAATCGACGACGATTTCATTGACCCCGTGGTATTTCGCAAAGACTCGGTATTGGGCGTTCCCGGCATCATGAATGCCTATCGCGCCGGCAATGTTTCCTTGGCCAACGCCGTGGGCACGGGCGTCGCGGACGACAAAGTGATCTACTATTTCGTCCCCAAAATGATCGAGTACTACCTCGGCCAGAAGCCGATCTTGCCCAATGTCCCCACCTACCTCGCCTCCGAAGAGGCAGACATGAAGTACATCCTCGCCAATCTGCCAGAACTGGTGGTGAAGGCCGCTAACGAATCCGGTGGCTACGGCATGCTGATGGGACCACAGGCATCCAAGGACGAAATCCAAACATTCCGCGAACGGATCATTGCCGACCCGCGCAACTACATTGCCCAGCCGGTCATCTCTCTTTCCCGCTCGCCCACGTGGTGCGATGGCGCGATGGAAGGCCGACACATCGACCTACGGCCCTACATCATCTACGGCAAGGACGTAAAAATTGTCCCGGGCGGCCTCACACGCGTCGCGTTGACCAAAGATTCACTCATTGTTAACTCATCCCAAGGCGGCGGCAGCAAAGACACTTGGGTACTCCGACACTAATCATCCCATGCTCTCCCGTGTTGCCAATACCCTGTACTGGATGGTCCGCTACGTCGAACGCGCGGACAACCTCGCTCGCCTGATCGACGTCAATCAGCAGCTACTCCTCGACTTTGAAAGCCTGGACAGCGAGCGCCTTCGCGGCTTCTGGCAGCCGATCATTCAAAGCACCGGTGACGAAGATGCCTTTAGCAAACTCTATGACAACACCGGCAGCGGTGAGGTCATTCGCTTCCTAACCGATGATCCCCTGAATCTCAACAGCATCACCTCCTGCATCGCCATGGCGCGTGAAAATGCGCGCACCGTCCGTGACCAGCTGTCCGATGAGCTGTGGGAGGAACTCAACGCACTTTACCTATTCACCCGTTCGGACGAGGCATCCCGACTGATCGGATCCGACCCGCCAAAGTACTATGGAAACATCCGCCGATCTGCAGTTACCTTCCTGGGAATAGCTGCGTCCACGACTTCGCGCAACGAGGCGTGGGAATTCATGGATCTGGGCAGGCACTTGGAGCGTGCCGACAAAACCACCCGATTCCTCGACGTCTCTAACTACCTGCCGCCGGGTGAAGGCGATGACCCATCCGCTTCGCCAGGCATTCTTCACCACTGGACCGCCATCCTCCGGTCATGCGGTGCGATGGGCGCATTTCGCACCGCACAGCTCGAGATCAGCGCCCGGGGCGTGGTCGACTTCCTGATTTTTTCAAAGGATTTCCCCCGCTCGGTGCGCTACTGCGTCGAGAAAGTTGACAACAGTCTTCACCTGATTTCAGGATCGCCCCGCGGTTCATTTACCAATGAAGCTGAACGCGAGTCCGGGCGTCTCTTGGCCGAACTCAACTTTGGTTCGACCAACGATATTTTTGAGACAGGCCTGCATCATTATTTGGACGCACTCCAAGGGCGGTTTAATCAAATCAGTAGCGAAATTTTCGAAACTTACGTCCTCATGCCGGAAAGAATCAAAACCAGCCCGATCCCCATGCATCCGACATTATCGGACGTCGCTGCTTGGCAGATGGAACAACAGCAGCAGTGAGCTCATCAGAAGTTATTTCTCAGCCAATGGCAGGCGTTAAACTTTCAGTACTTCACCGTACGACATTTTATTATGCCGGGCCCGTGACCCACAGCGTCAACACGCTGCACCTCGAGCCAAGAACATTCCCTTATCAGAAGACCATCAGCGCCTTGATTCGGGTCGTGCCTGCGACTCGCCTGCGGCGCTTCACTGATCTTTTTCAGAACATCACGCATCATTTCGAGCTTCCCGATCCACACACCAAACTGGAAATTGAAAGCCGAATCCGTGTCCACAATTTGCCCTTGGACATTTCCACGTTCAGCCGCGAAGCAACCATCAAAGAGTACTGTGATCCATCGATTCGCGAGCAAACTTGGACCTATTTGCAGGAAAGCCACTGGGTTTCCCACCACACCTCCATTTGGCATAAAGCCGT
>CALPMD020000079.1 GCA_943324575.2 Akkermansia muciniphila | reverse complement strand
CCGGGTGAGGGTAACTGGAATTTCAAAACGGCCACCAACCGTACCCCGGTCGAGCACACGCTCGGCACGCCCGGTGAACAATCGGTCTTCTATTTGGAACTTCGCCGCATTGCGGATGCGGGTCTGGTCGGCTTCCCCAATGCCGGTAAATCCACACTTCTCGGCAAACTGTCCGCGGCAAAGCCCAAGGTCGCCTCTTACCCCTTCACCACGCTGCAGCCGGTCATCGGCGTCGTGGATTTTCCAGGGTTTCGTCGCTGCACCATCGCCGACATCCCCGGATTGATCGAAGGCGCGCATGAAAACCGCGGTCTTGGCCACGAGTTTCTGCGCCACATCACCCGCTGCCGCGTACTACTCTTTGTCATCGATATGGCAGGTAGCGAGGGCCGGGATCCCGTGTCGGACTTGGAAATTCTCCGCCGCGAAATCAAGGAGTACGACGACGAGCTCGCCCGTTTCCCGTGGAAAGTCATCGCCAACAAGATGGACCTCGAAGGTGCTGCCGAAAACCTTGAGATCTTTCGCGGCCGTTTCCCCAAGGTCGACATCATCCCGATTTCTGCCGACAAAGAAGAGGGTCTCGATGATCTTAAACAGATCCTAGATCAAGAAATCGGCTACCGGCTCAACAAGTAAGTCTCCGCAGCGATGGAAGTAGCCCCCCAGTTGGTCTTCGTTTATGGCACGCTTCGCCGTGGCGGATCCAATCACTTCCGGATGGCTGGCGCCCAGTTCGTTTCGCTTGGTAGTATCACCGGTCGCATCTATCGCATCGACTGGTATCCCGGACTCGTGCTCGATCCCGCGGGCGATGAAATTTACGGCGAAATCTACGCGCTCGATCCTGAACAATTGGCGGCCCTCGATGTTTTTGAAGGGTTCTCTGCGGGTGAGATCGAGGGCAGTGAATATCGCCGCGTCGAAACCACGGTCGTCCAACAAGATAGCCAAACCCGGACGGCTTGGGTCTGGGAATGGGTCGGGCTCACCGACGAAAGCCAACGCATTTCAGGCGGCGACTGGCTAAATTCTCCCGACTGAGCGGCCATGAAGCATTCAACCTTACCAACGTTCGAATGGGTTAAACGGGTCAACCGCAGTTGGTTGGTCAAAAGTCACCTCAACGATCACGCCGAGGCGTGGTTAGAGTATCTCGCCGCCAATGACCCCGCGCGTCTCTTGCCGTCCTGTCAGGCGGCTCGCGCCATGTGTGCGCTCCGTGGCCCGTTCGATGACCCCAAGCCTTGGTTCTACGCCGGCCTTTTCAGTTTAGCCACGGCCGCCGAAGCCAATCAATTTCTCGCCACTCACCGCGTCACCAAGGCGACGGTGCCTGCCATGGCCGATGACGAGAGTGTCAAACTGTGGCTCGACCGCGTCAGCAAGGAAACTCGTGAGCTGCTGGATCGCCTGTGCGACGGAGTTGCTGAAGTGGTCGCCCACTTGCCATTGAACCAGAGCTAAATACGGCCCAAAACCAATTCTGGACAGCAAGGCATTCTGGGTCTAACTTGCCCGTCTTTCCACCCCTACCTAAATGATGATCCGCAAATTAATTCCTGGTGCACTGGCCCTCGGCCTTATCGCCACTGCCACCGCCGCCCCTAAGCAAGCCGCAAAGTCCGCTGCCAAGCAAGATGCCGCCAAGCAAGAAGCCGCAGCGCCCGCCACTGAGGCACCTGCCAAACCGAAGCTTGATCCTGAAGTGGTCAAGTCCGACTCCTCCTACGCTCTGGGCTTCCGGACGGGTGGCGGATTCGCTCAGCAATTCGGCAAATTTGGAGTCACTGCAGCCGACCTTAATCCGGAAACCTTCCTCAAGGGTTTCATGGCTGCCATCAAGGGTTCAAAGCCAGAACTCGAGGAAGCCAAGCTTCAAGCCGCAATGGAAGCACTCGGTGCCGCTCTCCAAGAGCGTGAAAAGGCAACCGCAGCCACCAACCTCGAAGCGGGTAAAAAATTCCTCGCTGAAAACGCAAAGCGTCCAGGCGTAACCACCACCAAGAGCGGTCTTCAGTACGAAGTGCTCGTTAAAGGCGGCGAAGAAAAATATGTCGCTCCCAAGGAAGGGGCCCAAGACAATAAGCAGTTCCTTGTTCACTACAAAGGCACGCTCATTGATGGTAAGCAATTCGACGCATCACCCGAGGGTGAGCCCGTGCCGATGACGCTTCAAGTCGTTCCAGGCTTCAAGGAAGCTCTGACCACGATGCCTGTCGGCGCAAAATGGAAGCTCTTCGTGCCAAGCGAGCTTGCTTACGGCGAAGAGCGCCGCAGTGCGGATATCGCACCTAACACCGTGCTGGTTTTCGAACTCGAGTTGGTGAAGATTCAAGACGCTCCTGCAGCTCCTGAAGGCGGCATGCCATTCCCAATGCCACAAGGCGGTGGCCAACCTGCCCCAGGGCAAGGTGAATAAGTTTTTTTATTAGTGTGTGTTTTAAGGCTGCCGGGTATCCCGGCAGCCTTTTTTGATAAAGTCTGGGTTAGCACATGCCAGCCGAGAGGATCTTGCTGTTATCCCCACCCGAGGCTTTTTCGACATAGGAAGCCAGTTGGGCGAGGATGGCGTCGAGCTTGTCTTCAAAGTCTTCCTGACAGGCAGTGGCGATCTTGGATTGTTTGTGGATTCTTACCGACTTGGCGATGACCTCCTCTGGGCTGAGCAAGGCAGGTTCGTCGAAAATTGACTGCTGCCGGACTTGGGTCGTGTGGGTGATGGCTTGGTTGAGCTCTTCCACCGTCGAGATCAGCGAGTCGAGCGGCGGGCTGGGCTCGGGGTAGTGCGAGTTGCCACTCATTGCGGAATGAATGGTGGTGGCCAGTTCGATTTTTTTCTCGGGGGAAAGCTTGCCTAGGGGGAGTTTGATGGTGGCCATAGTGGGGGGATGTTTGGTTTGTATTTAGTGGTTTAATTGGGGGAGAGTTTGAAAAAAGTGCGCGGCTTGACCGCTTCATGAAGGCGGGGAGATCCCTTGGCATCGGGTGTTATTCTCCGACGAAAAGCGTCGATGATCAGATGAAAAAGATCTGAGCATACGTGGACGAATATGGGGAGTGGGGGACATCCGAGGGGGGAGGATGAAGTGCGGGGAATAGCAATGAATTGCTCTCGCTATTGTCAGTGATGGCACTGCCCCATGTCGAGCCAAATCGGCACCGCTAGCCGTGAATTTTTTCAATCGTGCGGCGCGCACCCGAGGCGGGGTTTAGCCCTTTATTTTCGGCACTTTTCCAGCAGACCGGCGAGGAACCAAGTGATCTGGGCGAGGGCGTCGGAGTGGACGGATTGACCGAGCGTGGCGATGTCCGCGCGGCATTCGCCGAGGAGAGCCAGCGCGGTGTCGATGGCGCTTTCGATGGCACCTTCGTACTCGGCGATGCCTAGTAGGATGGGTAGATCAAGCGGTTCTTGGTCGAGGATGCGCTTGTTGAGTTTGATGCGCTGGGCCTCGGAGGCAGTTTCCAGCAGGTTGAGAATCGGTAGGGTCAGCTTGCCCTTGATGAGGTCGGTGCGCAGAGTCTTGCCGACCACTTCTTCCGAACCGACGAGGTCAAGGCAGTCGTCGTAAATCTGATAGGCCGTGCCGAGCTTCATGCCGTAGTTGTAGAGGCGGGTCTCAGTGGCGGCATCTAACCCCGAAAGATTGGCGGCCAGACCGGTGGCTGCGGCAAACAGTGCGCCGGTTTTCATCTCGATGACGCGGAAGTACTCGGCCTTGGTGAAGGTGAGGTCGAAGCGGCGCTGAGTCTGGATGATTTCGCCTTGGCAGACTTCGCGCGAGGCGTTGCCGACTTTGCGGCAGATGTCGATGCTGTTGAAATCGGTGGCCAGGGTGAGCGCGTGCGAAAACAGCGCATCGCCCAGCAGGACGGAAAGTGCGTTGCCCCATTTGGCATTGGCGGTGGGCACCATCCGGCGGGTGTTGGCGCCGTCCATGATGTCGTCGTGGACGAGGGTGGCCATGTGGATGAGTTCCAAGATGACGCCGATTTTCAAATGGTCATCGGTCACGCCACCTGCGGCGCCACCGACGAGGATCGCGAGGGCCGGGCGGATGCGTTTGCCCGAGGTGTTGCAGATGTACGCCACGTAGGGCTCGACGGCAGGATCGAAGCCGCGGACTTGTTCGCGGATGGCGACCTCGACCCGCTCGAGCTCGGGGCGGACGAGTTCGATGGGGAAAAGGTTGTTGTAGGAAGTCGGTTGGGTCATGGTTGCCATGGTCGTCGCGCTGCATGAACATCCACAGCTTCGGGCCTCAGGCAACTCGGATGTGATTGAATTTCGAAGAAAAGCGCCACACGCTGTGGAATCAGAGACGATGCGAGACTTGTTTTTGCGGCTGTATCCGGGTGGAATGGCGCATGACTCTCGATCCCATCGCCACGGTTCGCTCTTGTTTTGGCGGAAAGTTTGGCATTCCGCGGCAGCCAGGGCTTTGCCCCAGCGCTTGGGGGTCGCTGGTTTTTCATCCGGCCTATCGCAGCGAGGAGGCGATCCGCGGAATTGAGGGGTTTTCACACCTTTGGTTGATCTTTGGTTTCCACGAGACGGTCGAGCAGGGCTGGAAGCCCACGGTGCGGCCGCCACGGCTGGGTGGAAATCAACGCATCGGCGTGTTTGCGAGCCGCTCGACCTTTCGTCCCAACGGTCTCGGGCTGTCACTGGTCAGGCTGGAGGGGGTCGATAGGACTGCGGTGGAAGGACCCATCTTGAAACTTGCTGGCCTTGATCTACTCGACGGCACCCCCATTTTCGACGTAAAGCCCTACCTGCCATACGCCGAGGCTTTACCCGAAGCCGCAGGAGGATTTGCCGCAGAGGCCTTGGTTCGGCTGCCGGTGGAGGTGGAACCCGCTGCTGCCGAGGCATTCGGGGCGCTGTCCACCCGGGCGCGGGCGGTGGTCCAGGAGGCGCTCTCGCTTGATCCGCGGCCGGCGACGCAGTTGGCAGATCCGGCGCGGATCTTTGGTACGAGCCTGTGCGGGTGCAATGTCCGCTTCACCGTCCGCGATGGGATTTGTCGGATCATCGAGATCCAGCCCGTGGGCGTCCCGTGATGGGCGGGGCGCGCTATTTGCGCTTCGGTTGGAAGTGTTTGACGATGGCGGCGGTGAGGCCGGGGATGTCGTGTTTCGAGGCTTCGAACGTGGGCTTCATGCCATGCTTGCGCAGCGTATCGCTGGTGACCGGGCCGATGCTGGCGGCACCGCAGTCTTCGGGCCAGTCGAGGCCGAGGGCGAAAAAGTGATCGACCGTAGAGCTGGAGGTGAAGGTGATCAAATCGGCGCCTTCTTCGATCAGGCGGGCGCGGGCACCCGTGGGATCCTCGGTTTCAGCGACGGTGCGGTAGGCGATGCACTCATCGACGATGGCACCTTGTTTGGTGAGTCCCTCGCCGACGACGTCGCGGGTCTCCGCGGCCTTGACCCACAGCATGGTTAGATTTTCGATGTCTTCCTTCTTGAACGCGTCGACCAAGCCTTCGGCGACGAAGCGCTCGGGAATGAGGTCAACGGAGAAATGGTACTCGCGGATTTTCTGCGCGGTGCCCTCGCCGATGGCGGCGATCTTCGGGTTGCCGAGGCTGCGGGCATCGCCGAACGTGGCATAAAACGCATCGAAGAAACGCTCGACGCCGTTCGGGCTGGTGAAGACAAGCCAGTTGTACTCGTGGACATGGGTGACCAGTTCGGCGAATTCGACGCGGTCCGGCGGACCCTCAATACGGATGGTTGGCAGCTCGATGACATCGGCGCCGAGATCGCGAAGGGCCTTGCTGAGTTCGCCTGCCTGCTCGCGGGTGCGGGTGACGACGATGCGCTTGCCAAACAGCGGGCGCTTTTCGAACCAGTTGATCTTCTTCCGCTCGTTGACCACGCCACCAATCACGGCGACGGCAGGGGAGCTGAAGTTTTCGCGCTCGGCTATGTCAGCGATGGTCTCAAGGGTGCCGACGATGGTTTTCTGCGAACCGGTCGTTGCCCAGCGGGTGAGTGCAATCGGCGTGTCTGCGGCGGCACCGTGCTTGATGAACTCGCCGGTGATTTCGCGCAGGCGGGCTACACCCATCAGGAAAACCTTGGTGCCGGGCGCTTGCGCGAGTTGGGCGTAATCGACCGAGCTGAAGCCCTTGGTCGGATCCTCGTGGCCGGTGAAAATCGTCAGCTGTGTGTTGTGATCGCGGTGGGTGACGGGGATGCCAGCGTAGGCGGGACCGGCGATGGCCGAGCTGATGCCTGGGACAATTTCGAAATTCACGCCCGCTGCGGCGAGTTCGGCGGCCTCTTCGCCACCGCGGCCGAAGATCATCGGATCGCCGCCTTTGAGGCGG
>CALPMD020000078.1 GCA_943324575.2 Akkermansia muciniphila | reverse complement strand
GAAACGGTGGAGCCGACTGCCACAAAATCAGGAGCGTCGGGAGCTGGCTTTTGATAGAAGGTTCCCACCATCGGTGAGTTGATTTCAGCTCCCTCGGCCGCTGGGAGCGCGGCTACTGGACTTGCAGCAGAAGGTGCGGCGCTTGCAGGGGCCGGCGCATAGGCGGCTGGCGCGGGAAGACTGGCAAGCAACCCGCGAAGATCATCGAGATCCGCTCCTTTTTTCAGCTTGAGGTGAAAATCCTGCCTCGTGAGATCGAAGTGGGTGAGCCCGTGCTCATTCATGAGTTCAACAATTCGACGGATTTCCTGGAGTTCCACGTTTTAAGAAGGTTTGGAGTTGAATAAGAGTATGCCGTCCGGCGGGACGAATCTCGTTGCGGCAAGGTAGAGGCAGACGGGAAAGTGCGTCAAGCGGTAACCCATGCCGATCCTCAACCCCTGTTTCTCACTTTTCGGTGAAGTAGACGCCAGATTCCTGATGTTTGATTGAATTTCAGCCGGATGTCGGGCCATTGGCGGCAAAAAAGCCGCAGCGCGCCAGTTACCTAGCTAATGGGCGAGCTTATCCGACTACTTGGTGAAGTTCGCCAACCACTGCGCCGCGTTCATCAAATCGTTGCCTTTCGGGTCGAAACCGTGGGTTTTCTGTGCTAGACTCCTAAAAATCCAGTCCGTGTTAGCCAGTAGAGTCGCAGCAGTTTTGGATTTGGAATTTGATTCCGCATTTTCCCTTTTCAATTTGGGGGAGATTCCGCTTTCATTCGGCAGATCCAAATAAGCATGAGTACCCCACCCAAAGATCCACGCCCCTTCAAACGCGCCATTCTCAAACTTAGCGGTGAGGCTTTGCGCGGATCAGGGTCGCGGGACAATATTTCGCCTGAAATCGTCGATCGCATTGCCTTGGAAATTCGTGAAGCGGTATCGCAAGGGCTTCAGCTTGGCATCGTCGTTGGCGGTGGAAATTTTTGGCGTGGCGCGAGCGCTTCGGCCCGTGGCATGGACCGTGCGACGGCAGATTACGTTGGCATGCTGGCGACGGTGATGAATGCGTTGGCCTTGGAAGGCGCGCTGGAACACCACGGCGTATCCTGCGTGGTCCAATCGGCCATCGAGATGAAAAACGTCGCCGAGCCATTCATTCGCCGCCGGGCCGAGCGCCAACTCGACGACAATAAAGTGGTGATTTTCGCCGCAGGAACGGGCAATCCGTTTTTCTCTACCGACACCACCGCTGCGCTGCGAGCCAGCGAAATGGGTGCTGATGTCATCCTCAAGGCCACTCAAGTGGACGGCGTTTACGACTCCGACCCGCGCCACAACCCTGACGCGGTGCGCTATGAGACGGTGACCTTCCAAGAATGTCTTTCCCAGCGGCTCAATGTCATGGATGCCACCGCCTTTAGCCTTTGCATGGACAACGATGTGCCGATCATCGTGTTCGACCTTGCACCGCACGGCAATCTTTCGCACGCACTGCGCGGCTTGCCGATCGGCACACTGGTCCACGGCGAGTAAGAAATCGCCCGGACAAAAATCCTCTACAATCTCAACTCTAGAATTTTCCCATGGATCCTGAAGAAGCCATTTTTGAAGTCGAAGAAGCGATGACCAAGTGCGTCGACTACCTAATTCATGAATTCGCCGGCGTTCGCACCGGCAAGGCCAGCCCGGCGTTGATCGAAAATCTCGACGTACACGTGCATGCCTATGGCGCGGTTTCCAAACTCAAGAGCCTGGCGGTCATCAACTCGCCAGAGCCACGGATGTTGGTGGTGCAGCCCTTCGACCCCGCCACCACCCGCGACATCGAGCGCGCGATCCGCGAGTGCAAACTGGGCCTCAACCCCGCTGCCGCCGACCGCTCGATCCGCGTGCCAATTCCTGAACTTTCCGAAGAGCGCCGACGCGACATGGTCAAGATGATCAAGCAACTCGCCGAGGAAGCCAAAGTCCGCCTCCGTGCCGCCCGCAAGGACGGCATCGACTCCGCGAAAAAAATGAAGGCCGACAACGTGATCACCGAAGACGGCCAGAAGGATTTCGAAAAGGAAGTCCAGGAGCTGACTAACAAATTCAACAAGAAGATCGACGAATCCGCCGTAGCGAAGGAAGCCGATTTGATGAAGGTCTGAAATAGGTGGCCGGGACGTCTCATCCCGGCACGCATGGACCAGACGTCCATGCTCCTTAGTTAGAGCTGCGACCGCTCAAGCGCAGCGGCGACGAAGCCAGCAAAGAGCGGATGCGGGTGATTTGGCTTCGATTGAAACTCGGGGTGGAACTGCGCGCCGATGTAGAACGGGTGGTCTGGCAGTTCGACGATTTCCACGAGACCTTCTTCCGCCGAAACTGACGAAATGACGAGGCCTGCCTCTTGGAGACGCTCTTGATAGTCGGAGTTGAACTCGTAGCGATGGCGATGACGCTCGAGAATGCGATCCGCGTTATTGTAAAGGTCAGAGGCTTTGGTGCCGGCGAAGAGAATGGATTCGCTGGAGCCGAGACGCATGGTGGCTCCCATATCTTCGATGCCTTTTTGTTCTTCCTGAAGGCAGATGACCGGGTGCTTGGTTGCCTTGTCGAACTCCGTGGAGTTGGCATCTTTCAGACCGCAGACATTGCGGGCGAATTCGATGGTCGCGATTTGCATGCCGAGGCAGATGCCGAAGTAAGGAATCTTGTTCTCGCGAGCGTATTTGGCAGCGAGAATTTTGCCCTCGGTGCCGCGATCGCCGAAACCGCCGGGAACGAGGATACCATCGACATCGCCGATGACGGCTTTAGCACCGCGGTCTTCGATGGCTTCCGCTTCCACGCGAACGATCTGCACCTTGGTGTCATGGTGAGCACCGGCGTGAATCAAGGATTCGTAGATGGATTTGTAAGCGTCCTGCAGCTCGATGTATTTTCCAGCCACGGCGATGGTGACCTTGTGCTTCGGATGGATCACGCGTTGGACAAAGCGCTCCCAATCTTCGAGCGCAGGTGACGGCGTGTGGCCGAGACCGAGCTTGTCGACGACGAGGCGGTCGATTTTATCGCGGCGCAGATCGAGCGGGCATTCGTAAATCGTGTGCGCGACATCGCGGAAGGCAACGACGTTCTTGCGCTCGACGTTGCAGAACATCGCGATCTTCTTGCGGTTGTCTTCGTCGAGATCGGCCTCGGTGCGGCAGATGATGATGTCGGGCTGGATGCCGAGTTCGCGGAGCTTGGCGACGGATTGTTGGGTCGGCTTGGTTTTCACTTCGCCAGCGGCCTTGATATAAGGCAGCAGCGTGACGTGGATAAAGCAGACGTTTTCCTTACCGACTTCGAGCGCGAACTGGCGCAGCGCCTCGATGAAAAGCAAGCCTTCCATGTCACCCACGGTGCCGCCGATCTCGGTGATGAGCACGTCGGTTTTTGGATTATCCACCGTGACCTGGTGCATGCGGGATTTGATTTCGTCGGTGACGTGCGGGATGAATTGCACCGTCTTGCCGAGGTATTCGCCGCGGCGCTCCTTTTTAATGACCGAGTCGAAGACCTGCCCAGAAGTCAGGTTGTTCATCCGCGACAGCACACCCGAGGTGAAGCGCTCGTAGTGGCCAAGGTCGAGGTCGGTTTCCGCGCCATCATCGAGCACATAGACTTCGCCATGCTGGTAAGGCGACATCGTACCGGGATCGACATTGAGATACGGGTCGAATTTTTGCATCAGCGTGGTCAGTCCGCGATGTTCGAGCAAGGTGCCGATGGATGCTGCGGCAAGACCTTTGCCGAGTGATGAGACGACGCCGCCAGTGACGAAAATATATTTCATAGAAGTGTTGTGTGATCCGACGACGACAAGAGCCGCTCGATTTCTCGGGCTTGCTCTGGAGTATCGACGCCGGGAGATGTGTCAGAAGTGATGAGGACTTTGATGGATGCGCCGTTTTCGAGGGCACGAAGCTGTTCGAGCGACTCGGCTTTTTCCAGCGGCGAAGGCGGCCACGTGATGAAGCGTTCGAGAAAACTGCGCTGATATGCGTATATCCCTTTGTGCCGCAGCACGGGCAGACCCTCCACCGGATTGCGGAAAAATGGCAGCGGCGAACGGGAAAAATACAGCGCGCGACCGTCGAGCGCGAGGACGACCTTGACGACGTTCGGGTCCTGCACGGCCGGATCTGCGGGATCGAGCGGATTGGCGGCGGTAGCCATGTCGAGCGAGGGATCGGTAGCCATCGCGGCGGCGAGTTCATCGATCAGTGCGGGGTCGATCAGCGGTTCGTCGCCTTGGATGTTGACGATGTGGGTCGCTTGCGGAACGGCACGGGCGGCTTCGGCGATGCGATCGGTGCCCGTCGGGTGGTCGGGCGAGGTCATCGCGACTTTACCACCAAAGGCGATCACCGCGTCGCGAATGCGCTCATCATCCGTGGCGACGATAACCTCATCCAGTCGCGAACATTGCTGGCATCGCTCCCAAACGTGCTGGATCAAGGGTTTGCCCGCAATCAAATGCAGCGGTTTACCGGGAAAACGTGTGGAGCCCCAACGAGACGGAAGTACTCCGAGAATGTAGGTTGGGGCTGATGAATGAGTCACGCTTACGTAAGGTTGGGCGAGCGTATGCCAAGGACTGTCCCGCGGACAAGAGCGGTTTCCGAAAAAAATTTGACCAGATTGCATTGTAGCGGATGGCAAATTGCGTCATGTTGTACGGTCGATGTTCACAGAACCGGACAAACTGGAGTCAGAAGGTGTCGCGGCAACAGCAGGACGAGAGTCGGAACTACGGACCATCGTCGGCGTAACGGTGGGATTGTTGCTGTTGGTGGGGATCGGATTCTGGCTTCCTTTCGACTTGGCGGGAGCTGCTTTGAATGGACTGGATCCAGTGAAGGTGAGGCTGGGGTTGGGCATTTGTGCATGTGTGGCGGTCCTTTGGTTCACGGAGGCATTGCCACTGGCGATTACGGCACTGCTCGTGCCTGTGTTGGCTTACAGCTGCGGATTGATGGATATGAAAGAGGCGCTGGCGGGGTTCTCAGACCCATTGATTTTTCTGTTTTTCGGTGGCTTTGCGATCGCAGCCGCCTTGTCTGGCCAGGGACTGGATCAGTGGATGGCGCATCGCATCGTGCGACTGGGCAAGGGGGATTTTCTGGGCGTCTGTTATCTACTCTTCGGCGTAACGGCGGCAATATCGATGTGGGTGAGCCATACGGCAACCACGGCGATGATGTTGCCGCTGGCGTTGGGAATTCTGCAGCAAATACCGAGCAACAAAGGATCGTCACGCAACGCGATTTTCATGCTGCTGGGAGTGGCCTACTCGGCAAGCGTGGGAGGAATCGGCACGCTGGTCGGCACGCCGCCGAATGGGATCGCAGCGGCGCAGTTAGGGATCGGCTTTGTCGATTGGCTGAAATTTGGCATCCCGGCGATGTTGATTTTACTACCCTTGCTGGTGGTGGTTTTGCGGCGAGTGTGTCGGCCTGAGAAACTCAAGATCCCGGATTTGAAGAAGCTGGAATTTTCATTCAATCGATCCCGCGTGATGACGTTGGCGATCTTTGGCCTGACGGCGGCGGGCTGGATCCTCAGCGAACCCTTGGCTAAATGGCTCGGTGCAACGGGGGCTTTTAATACGCTAGTGGCGCTGGTCGCTGTGCTGGCCTTAGTCGCCAGCGGAGTCCTGCGTTGGCAGGAACTCAAGACAGGCACTGACTGGGGGATTCTGTTATTATTTGGCGGCGGGATCACCCTCAGCACCCTCATTGGCCGGACGGGGGCAGGTTTATTCATGGCCCGCCTGTTTGCTCACTGGGTCGAGTTTTGGCCGGTGCCATTGATCGTTGCTGCGGTGATTTTTTTCATGATTTTCCTCACCGAATTGATTAGCAACACGGCATTGACGGCGCTGATGGTGCCGATTTTTTTCCTGATTTCCGGCGAGCTTGGAATTGAGCCTAAAAAACTCATTTTACCTCTAACCATCGCGGCATCGACAGGATTCATGATGCCGGTGGGCACGCCGCCAAATGCCTTGGTCTTTGCCACAGGCAAGATCCCGCAACGCGAGATGATGCGGGTGGGCTTGATCCTCAATCTGGTATTCGTCGTCGCGTTGACGGTCCTTTCGGAAATTCTATTTTAGTCCGCGCAGCGACTCAGTAGCCGTCGGCTAAGCGCGAAACGAGACTCGTCGCGGCCCGCTCGCAGGCCTCTGGCAACGCGTTGTTCTTTGCCGTCTGGATATTGCCCCTAGCAAAAAGCTCACTGCTGCCTGTGGAAGTTCCCGTCGCGAGAACCTTCGTTGGATCCTTGGCGTCTAGTAGTCTCCAGTTGATCGAGACTGTATTGGAAAGCTGTTCCGGGCGCAGCGTG
>CALPMD020000077.1 GCA_943324575.2 Akkermansia muciniphila | reverse complement strand
GGTCGAACTTTCGCGCGACCCAGCCATCGATGCCGTCGGTACTGGCGGCAGTGACAAAGACGCCTAAGGCCCACCAGCGCAGGGACTCGACGGGCAGGCCGAGATTCACCGTGTGGCCGTAATAAAATGCTAGAGCGGCAAACACCGGAACCAAAATGATTCGCGCGACGGTGATTTTGCTGGCGAAGGTCACACCTGTATCAAAGCAGAAATGCGGATTTTGCGAAGCCTGAAATTCGCACCCATGCGCGGGGAGGGATGATGGCCGCGAAATGGCTCAATATTCGCTACCCTGAATCTTGTTTTTGGTCCAGATGACGCCTGCTTTGGTGTCCCGGTAGAGTCCGATCGACGTGTTGCAGGAGTTGAGAGCTAACACGGCGGCGGCAATGATGAGCAATTTCATGGCCGAAGAACTAGGGCGACTGAGGCCTCGTGGAAAGCACAAAGTAAGGGAAAGTTAAGTAATCAGGTTGTGCGGCTGGTGGGGATTTTCGCGCTAAATGGGCATTTAGGGCGAGAAATGACTTTACAAGGCCGAACCGCTGGCTAGTTTTCGCGCCCCGGCGGTTCACGTCACCATTCATTTTAACATTCCTACGCCATGAAAGTTCTCTCCTCTCTTGCCTCCGCAAAACGCCGTCACGCTGATTGCCAAGTCGTGAAACGCAAAGGAACGGTTTACGTGATCTGCAAATCGAATCCGAAGTTCAAGGCCCGCCAAGGCGCAACGGCTGGCACCCGCCTTTCGAAGAAGGGTCTGTAAGAGAACCCTGCGCTTTCCGAAGCGAAGACAATTTTTTGAAAAAAGCGACCTTCGGGTCGCTTTTTTCATTGCCGGGCGGCGAGGTGTTCCAAGACGCGACCGGCGGCGATCATGCCGAAACTGGCGATCAGATGAGCGGCACTGCCAAAGCCGGAGGCACAGTTCAGGCGAAGTGAAATCTCCTCGGGCTTGTTCTTGGAGACCGTGCCGTCGCAGCTCGAATAGTAGGGAGCCTCATCGGAGTAAACCGCGTCGATGCCGAAGAGAATCGGCTCCTGGCCACGCGGAGTTTTGGGGAACCCGAAATCATTCCGCAACCCGCGGCGCAGTTGGAGCAGCAGGGGATCCATCCCGCTGTAGGCCAAATCCGTCACGCGGATGCGCGTAGGATCACGGCGTCCTCCCGCGCCGCCACAGGTGACAGCGTAGATTTTACGGCGGTGGCATTCGGCGGCGAGCAGCGATTTGTGGCGGGCGAAGTCGATGGCGTCGATGACGGCATCGAAGCCCGGGTCGAGGATTTCGGCAGCGGACTTCTCGTTGAAAAACTTCGCTACGATCTGGACATCGCAGTCGGGGTGAATGGCGCGTGCGCGATCTGCCATCGCCTCCGTTTTCTGGCGGCCGATCTGGCCATCCATCGCATGAAGTTGGCGGTTGACGTTGGTGACGCAGATCTCGTCGAGATCGACGAGTGTCAGGTGGCCGATCCCCGAGCGGGCCAGCGATTCCACGGCCCACGAACCCACACCGCCGACGCCGATCACTGCGACCCGCGAGGTGAGAAAACGATCCAGCGCCGCCTGGCCATAAAGCCGGGCGATGCCACCAAAGCGGTAGGCGATGGATTCAGGATCGGACACGCAGCGGGTGTACGGAGCGGAGGCGAGAGAGTCACGACCGGAATCCGTTGGCGTGCGATTTTTCGCCATCGCCACCGAGAGCGATTGTGGCGTAATGATCGATCGGGATTTCAGGCCTTCGGGACGGTCCTGCCGCTGCTCGACGGGAGATCTCGCGAGCGTTTCCCCTGCGCAAGGCCTAAGCGTTGATCCCCGCTGTCCAGAGTGCGGCAGAAATCCGGGAATCTACCGCCACGCCCGCGGCCTCGCGCTGGCTTAGCCAAGTGCGCAACTCGGCAAGCGCGACGTGGTGGACTTGGATGTCTTCGGCGTGGGTGCCACCGCCTTGGCTTTCACGAGTCAGGTTTTTGGCGTGAAAGAGATGAATGTATTCCGAGCTCATGCCTGAGGAGGTAGGAGAGACCATGAGCAGGTCCATGTGTTCGGCTCGGTAGCCGGTTTCTTCGAGTAGTTCGCGCCTAGCGGTTTCGGCGATGGTTTCGCCGAGGAATTTGGGTTCGTCGCCGACGATGCCAGCGGGCAGTTCGATGACGCGCCGCTGGAGAGGGATGCGGAATTGTTCAACGAGGATGATTTCGTTTTTGGGGGTGACGGCGAGGATGCCGACGCAGGTGTCTGCCTGAGGACGGCGGACAAAATCCCAGTGGCCGATGCGGTAAAGGCCGAGCCAGCGGGTTTCAAAAAGGGTCTCGGGGCTTGGCATGGGATGAATTGAGGCAAGAAACGGTGGCATATGGGCAGAAAGAAGGCTACTGCTGCCGCGCGCTGATGTCTCGTTACGATTTCCAAATTCCCGTCACCTTCAAGCACCGTATCGTTTTTACACGAGATGCGTTTGCCCCTGGGAATCCGGCGCTGGCCGAGATTCTGAATGAGGGCGGGGGACGGCGGGCGATGGTTTTTGTGGAGGAAGCGGTGGCGGCATCGTGGCCGAGTCTGGAAAAGGCCGTGGTCGCTTACTTTGCGGCCCTGGATCTGGACTTTCGCGGGATTTTGGTTTTCCCCGGCGGCGAAGCCGTGAAGGCGGATGATCGTTTGGTCCGGCAAGTCTGGGCCGCAATCGACACAGCGCATTTGGATCGGCATTCGTATGTCGTGGCCATTGGCGGCGGGGCGTTTCTAGATGCGGTCGGCTATGCGGCGGCCACCGCCCACCGGGGGATGCGACTGGTTCGGCTTCCGACGACTACGCTGTCGCAGGACGACAGCGGTGTGGGCGTAAAGTGCGCGATCAATGCATTTGGCAAAAAGAACTGGGTGGGTGCGTTTGCGGTGCCTTATGCGGTGATCAATGATTTCAGTTTTCTCCATAGCCAAGATGAGGCGACGCGACGCGGCGGCTTGATCGAGGCAGTGAAAGTCGCACTCGTGCGCGACCGTGGGTTTTTCGAATGGATTGAAGCGAATCTATCCGCGCTGGCTGCGCTGGAACCGGAGATTTTGGAGCGCTGCGTGGAGAAGTCCGCACTGCTGCATGCCCAGCATATCGCGATGGGTGGGGATGCCTTCGAGACGGGATCGAGCAGGCCGCTGGATTTTGGCCACTGGGCAGCGCATAAGTTAGAGGCGTTGACGTCGTATCAACTTTCTCATGCACCTGCGGTTGTGGTCGGGGTCGCGCTCGATACGTGGTATTCTGCGCGTGTCGGGCTGCTGGATACGGCGCTGGCCGACCAAGTGCTACGTGTGTTGGAGGGGCTTGGGCTCCAGATTTACCATCCGGCGCTGGATTGGCTGAATGACTCTGGGCGGCGGCGGGTGCTGGATGGCTTGGTAGAATTTCGCGAACATCTCGGCGGAGAGTTGACGGTTTTGCTGTTGCAGGATCTGGGACTGGGCGTGGATGTGCATCAATTTGACGAGGATTTGCTCGGCGAGTGCATCCACGAGCTTCGAGAGCGTCAGGAAAATAGCTTAAAGTCATTTTGAATCGAGTGCTTGCATTCAGCGGCAAATCCAGATTGGTTACCCACATGCGTTTCCGCACTATAACCCAATTGTTGCTGTTTTCAGCGTTTACCCTGTCTTCACAAGCTGCTGTTTCGTTGCCAGCCGATGGCGCTGCTGCCCTCCCAACGGGTGGCGCAGGACCGGCTAAAGAGGCTATCGATGCGTTCCAAGCGGGCCGACACGCTAAAGCTGTTGAGCTGGCAAAACCCCTCGCCGAAAAAGGCAATGCCGACGCGCTTTACCTGCTGGGTTTTGCTCATGAGACAGGCAAAGGTGCCGAGGTATCGCGCGACAAAGCGCTCGAATTTTACCGCAAGGCTGCCGCGCTGAAGCATAAGGACGCGATTTACCGTCTCTCTCTCATTCTGCTCGCTTCGGATAAGGAGCAAGAGCGGGCACAAGCCAAGGAGGCTCTCGAGTCTGCCGCTAAGGATGATCCTACGATAGCTGGGCGGATCCTAGGCGAGGCCTACCTGCGCGGACTGTTGACTCCGACGGCTGCCCCTGATCAAGCGATCTTCTGGTGGAAGCGCGCGGCTGATGCGGGCGACGTCTCGTCGCTGCTACTGGTGGCTCGATTTTACGAAGGTCAGTTCGGCTTTCCCGAGCTAAAGAATAACACCGAGGCGCTCGCTAATTACAGCAAAGCGGCGGGCTTGGGTGACGCAGGTGCAATGGCGGCCCTAGGTTCCCGCTTGCTCAATGGGGATGAAAAAACCCGCGACGAGGTCAAAGGCCGTGAGTGGTTGAAAAAAGCCATCGCGGGCAAGGAGTACGCTGCCTATCTCGCGCTGGGTGACTATGAGGAAAATGTCAAAAAGAACCCCAAAGCGGCTCTGAACGAATACGAACGCGGCAAGGATGTTGGTCAGATTGATTGTATCCTTCGTACCGCTGATTTCTACATGGAAGGCAAGGGAGTGGAAAAAGACACCGCCCGCGGTACAGCGCTGCTTGAAAAGGCGGCGGAAGCAGGAAGCCCGGTCGCGAGTTATCGTCTCGCGGTGCAAGTGCTTTCGGCTGACAAGCCAGATTTAGTCACAGGCTACAAGTATCTCATCGCTGCGGCATCCGGCAACATGCCCGAGGCTCAGAACGAGCTCGGCTTGTTCTACCTTTCGGGTAAATTGGCTGGTGTCGATGCGCCTGCAGGCGTTGCCTGGCTGACGCGTTCTGCACAAGGCGGCTTTGCCAAAGCACAAAACAATCTAGGCACTCTCTATGAGCGCGGTGCTGCAGGTTTGCCACAAAACATCGAAAATGCCGGCCAGCTTTACACGCTTGCGGCGAACCAAGGAAGTGGCCCCGCAACTCTGTCGCTGGCTCGTCTCACCTACCTAGGAATCGGCACCAAGGCGGATCCAGTCAAGGCGTGGGCCTTGGCCACTATCGCCCAAGAACGAGGCGAAGAAGCCGCCAAGCAGCTCGTTGATGAGATTACGGCGAAACTCGACGACAAACAAAAGGCGGCCGCGAAACAGGAGCTTGCAGACATCAAGTCAAACAAAGCAGCTGCTAAGCCTGCAGCACCGGCCGCTCCGGCAGCCCCTGCGAAAAAATAAAATACGAGAACACCTATCAAACCTGCCCGCCCTGGTTGATCCGGTGGCGGGCTTTTTTGTTTTTTGGATTTCCACGGGATCCCTCGTGGCTATGGCTTGCCTCTCGCCGCAGACTGATCACATTGGGCGTGTGAAAGTCCTCATCACCGCTGGCCCTACCCGCGAACCGATTGATCCGGTTCGTTTCCTGACGAATCGTTCGTCGGGGAAAATGGGCTACGCACTCGCCAGTGCCTTCGCCCACGAGGGGTACTCGGTGCTCCTCGTTTCGGGGCCCACGGATTTGGATGTGCCCGAGCATGTTGATTTCGTCTCAGTGCAGACGGCTGCAGAGATGCACGATGTCGTCTCGCGCTACATCGGCCGCATGGACATTGCGGTATTCGCCGCTGCAGTGGCGGACTATACTCCGGCACGGGTCGAGCCCCAGAAAATCAAAAAATCGGGAGAAACTTTCAGTCTCGAGCTCATCCGCACCGTCGACATACTCGGCTCCGCTCGTGAGTCATTGGGCTTTGGCGGCACACTCGTGGGATTCGCCGCAGAAACTGAAAACCTCGAGTTCAACGCCCGCGACAAACTCACCCGTAAGCAGTGTGATCTGGTTGTTGCCAATGACGTCTCGAAGCCTGGCTTGGGCTTTGAATCAGACCAGAACGAGATCCTTCTCGTTTACCCCGAGCATTCTGAGGCGCTTCCTGCCGCTTCAAAGCACGAACTCTCCCATCAGCTCGTCGCGGCTATCGGCCGTCTTCATGCTGAACGCCTCTCTTCTCCAATGCCTATCTGATATTTATCATGACCGATCTCGAACTTGCCACTCATGCCGCACTTGAAGCGGGAAAACTTCTCCGCCAACACTTCGGCAGCGCCGCCACAGTCGATGAATCCACGGATCACGACATCAAGCTCGCGCTCGACAAGGAATCTCAGGATCTCATCACCGGCATTCTTCTCGGGGCTTGCCCGGGCGATGCACTCTACGGCGAAGAAGGCATCGCGGGCAACCAAGAGTCCCCCCGCCAATGGATTGTCGATCCTATTGATGGCACGGTGAATTTCTTCTACAGCATTCCTCATTTCTGTGTCTCCATCGCTCTACGCGTTGCGGGTGAAATCATGGTCGGCGTCATCCATGATCCGATGGTGGGTGAGACATGGACCGTAGAAAGAGGCGGCCCAGCCTTGCTCAATGGCCGCCCTATCTCCATCAGTCAACGGGCCACGCT
>CALPMD020000076.1 GCA_943324575.2 Akkermansia muciniphila | reverse complement strand
GTCACTCAGGTTTGGATTGGGTTGGAGCACGGGATCAGGGGATTAAATCATGGAAGACAGGTCGAGGCGTCGGCGATAACTATCGACCGCCTGAGTCCAGATGCCGTGGATGGCTTCCGCAGACCTCAGCCAGACGGCGCGGTGCATCATGAGCATGGCCGGACCATTGTAGAGCAACTCGGAAAGTTCGCTCTTGGAAAGCTCGGTTGGCCCTTCTTGCAGACAGCGCTCAGCGAGGGCTTCGTCGGCTTTTGAGAGTTCCGAGAGGTCGAGCAGGGAAACGTGCACCCCATTGACGTATGGATCGACCACGGCGGCGATGATTCCTCGGCGGGCCTCGACAGTGGCGTCCAGTGCGGGATCGACCGCTGCTGTGGCTGCGTCGGCGAGTCGGATGACGCTGGGTGGATTAAGCTCTTCCGGGGTCGAGAGGATTTTGCGTTTGGCAAGTGCGCGTCCGTAACGCGAGCGACTGGTCCAGACGGATACAGGGGCGGAGAAGATCAAGCCTGCTAGAATTGGGATCATCCAGGCGGTGAAGGTGAGGCTGATTTTCAGGGCGATGACCGTCCATAATAGACCGAGAGTGGTTTGGACGGCATGGAAGCGGAAGGCATCGCCCCAGGCAGTGCCATCGGTTTCGCGGTTTTGATTTCCCCAACCGACTGCCCGGCCGAGGATGATGCTGATGACCATCATCGTATGAGCCGCCATGATGCAGGGGGCTAGCAACATGGAAACGAAGGTTTCAAAAAACGAGCCGACCAGCAGAGGAATCATACCACCGAAGGAGCGGCGAGTGCTGGGGGTGAGAATGGCACCCGTGACCGCGAGGATTTTCGGCAGAAACAGCAGGGAGAAGATCACCGCGGTCAGGATGAGGCTTTGCTGCACTCCATCGACATGGAACCAGCGCGAGGCATAACTTTCGAAGGGCAGTTGGCTCAGTTCGCTGGAGTAGCGATCCCACGCCACCCAGGTTCCCAGCGCGAGGAACAAGAACCAGAGCGGGCTGCCCAGGTACGCCATGATCCCCATGAAGAGATGCATCCGCACGGAAAAGGGCAGCTTGCGGGCAAAGATCAGCCACAGGTGCTGCAAGTTTCCTTGGCACCAGCGGCGGTCGCGGATCAGGTGATCCACCAAGGTCGGTGGGGCCTCCTCGTAGGTGCCCTCGATATCCCAGGCGAGCCAGACTTCCCAGCCTTGGCTGACCATCAGCGCGGCCTCGACGAAGTCGTGGCTGAGAATGCGTCCGCCGAAAGGTTCGCGACCCGGCAAGGCAGGGAGTTCGCAAAACTCGGAAAATGGCTTCATGCGGATCAGTGCATTGTGCCCCCAATAGCTGCCGCCACTGAGCTGCCAGTAGTTCAGGCCACGAATGAAGAGGGGACCGTAAAGGCGCATGGCGAACTGTTGCAGTCGCGTGAAGACCGATGCCCCGCGGATCAACTTCGGCGGCGTCTGGAGAATCCCCAGCCGTGGATAGGCTTCCATCACCCGCGTCATCTTCACGATGTCCGCGCCGTCCATCAAGCTGTCCGCGTCCAGCACCAGCATCGACTCGTAACCGCCGCCCCAAGTGCGAACGAAATCGCCGATGTTACCCGCCTTGCGGTTTTCATTGGTTTTACGGCGCCGATAGTAGATCCTACCAAATCCGCCGAGCCGGCGGCAAAGATTCGTCCATGAGGTCTCCTCCATGACCCACAAGTCCAGATCACGGGTGTCGCTGAGGATGAAGAAATCAAAAGATTCCAGGTTGCCCGTGGCCTCGATCGACCGATAGATCGCCTCGATTCGGGCACAGACTCGGACGCTGTCTTCGTTATAAACCGGAATGACGACCGCGTGGCGATTCTGCAGAGGGCCGGTTTTACCGTCCGCGAGCTGGGTGATTCTCACGGATCGTTTGCGGCCCAGCAGCATCTCAAACGCACCAAAAATCGCATGGAGCGACCCTAGGACTAACAACCCGTTCAGGATCACAAAGATCGCTAACAGCGGATAGTGCGCCTTCTGGAATCCCATCCGCCAAAACAAATCGGCCAGCCACAGGCTGGACAGAAGGTTGATGACGACGACGCAGCCAAAAAACAAGGTGCGTCGCAGCAGCGTGCGGCGGCGACTAAAAAAGGGCGCGGTGGTCTCGCGGACTGGTAAATCGGGATTTTCCATTAGAAAAGGGTAAACCACACAATGACTAAGATCGACGCCAGCAGCAAACCGGTGAACATCAACCGGACAATCGGCTTGCGGTCCATGGTTTCCCACCATTGGGCGGCACCACTGCCGATCGCATTGAGCTCTAGTGGTTTTGGAACCATCGTCAGCTCGGCAAACTGCGGACCGGCCGCGAGGTAGGATCGCTTCATGGCTTCGACAAATTCAGGCGGCCAGGGCGCGGGGGTTAGAAAGACACCCTGCCATTGGCCAGGCATGCCCGCGAGTAAAAGTGCCAGGCGTCCGCGTGCGGCAAGCCGACGATTTTCCAATGGCACATCGAGCACGTCCTGCGTCCAATTCGCGATCTCGGTGAGTGCCTCTTCCATCGCCAGAAATCGCGCAGGCTTTTCCGGTTCATTGAGGCGGCGGGCAGAGGCGCGCCAGAGAATGCCGCGCACCAACTCTGCAACCAGCAAGCGGTTCCTCAAACGCAAAGCTTGCAGGTAGGCTTCTACGGCGGCGTAGGCTTCTTCCCACTCGTTGAGCTCTTGCTCGCTGAGGGGCTGTAGAGTCTCTAGGGAGTGACGCGGTAGACCCATGTTTCGGTGAGGAAATTTTCTCCGCGTTTGAGAGAGCAACGAAGCTCGATAGGGCCCAGATCCGCAAGTTTGCCGCCTTCCGCCGCAGGGGTAATCTTAAATGCCACGCGCCAACGGGAATCTGGGATCTGCTGGATTGTGACGTTCATGATCTTCACGCTTCCCGCCCCAGCACCGGTGGCTTGGACGAACGGGGTGATCGGAATATCACTCGGCTGATTGAGGGCATTGCCGGCGAACTCAACCACCATCGTGCGCTGCTGGGGTTCCCATTCGTGGACGCCCGTGCGGGTGGCGACGACGTGTCCATCGGCGAGTGCCGGGTCTTCATCCATGGTCCAGTGCTGGCGGTAGGAAAACTCAATCCGGTCACCGGGTTGGGGGGTGCGTGCGGGCTCCCACAGGGCTACGGTGTTGTCCTGGCGCTCGTCGGTAGTTGGGATTTCCATCAGCATCACGCGACCGGGTCCCCAATCGGAGGTCGGCTCGATCCACAGTGAGGGGCGGTGGTGGTATGCGGCCTCGCCATCTTCGTAGGCGGAAAACCGGCGATCTCGCTGAAGCAGGCCGAACCCGGCACATTTCTCCATGTCGAAGTAACTGAACTCCAGCTTGCCCGTGTCGTTACAGATCGGGCGCCACAGCCGTTCTCCGCTTCCGGTGCGAATTGCCAAACCATCGGAATCGTGGACTTCGGGACGGAAGTCGTCAAAGCGCCGCCGCGAGTTTTCGCCAAACCAGAACATGCTCGACATCGGCGCAATGCCCAGACGCTGCACCGCGCGCCGCGTGAAGAGTACCGCCTGCACATCCACAATCGTGACATTGCCCGGATCGATTTTGAAAGCAAACGCACCCGAATAGGATGGGCCGTCAAGCAGTGCGTAAATTCTGGCGAAGGTATCGGTGGCTTCGGGCTTGCGCAGCCAAAATTCACGGAAGCTCGGGAACTCCTCAGCCACGCCTTCAGTCCCGGTATCAATAGCGATCCCGCGCGACGAAATGCCATAGTGTTGGCCCTTGCCAAGGGCGCGCCAGTAGCTGGCGCCTTGGAAGACGGCCAGTTCGTCGTACACGTCGGGGTTGTTCAGTGGCGCGTGCAGGCGAAATCCGGCAAAGCCACCGTCCGCCGGCAGATCGCCATGCTTGGTGACCAGCGGGCCGTAGTTGAAAAAGGCTTCCGCTAGGCGGATACGCTGCTGATGGGTGCTGGTGAATTCATTGAGCACCACGGGTTCACGGTACAAATAGCCGGGATGGAAAAGCATCGCGCGGAATGGCAGCTTCTCCGTCGCCCACAGCGCTTGATTCGGATTGAAGCGGATGTCGCGGTATTGATCGTAGGTCAACTCGTTCATCCACGCCGGCAGGCTGTCGTGTTTGGGCGCCTCGTACGGCTTGTTTGCGAGGTCCCGCGCTCGACTCTGAATGCTTTCAAATCCGACATCTTCCCGCTCCCATGTTTGGCAAAGGGCGGAGGTTGTCAAAGTTCCTAACGTTGCTAGCAATATGAAATTCCTTGGCACAGAAATCTTCATACGGGGGAGCTGGGCTATCCGTCAAGATTGGCGAGCTCTAAATCGTTCAAAAAGATTTCGTGATTTCTGGGGCGCGGACGGCGTGATACGTCAAAATCCCGTCAAAATCGATCTCGTCCGGGTCGCTCACCTCTCGCTCGGGATCAAAATCCACAAAAAACCGATTCACCCGAAAGCCGCATCGCTCTAACAAATCAATGAGTTCTACATGTCCAAACCAGCGGATCGATTGCTGCGAGTGGTGGGTCAAGGGTGGTTCACCCGACACGGTATAGCAATGCTCGCGCTCGACCCTTTGTCTGGCGTGATCCAAATGGTGGCGAGTTTCTAACAAGCCATGGCGCCCATCAGCCAGAGTGGCGCGGTGGTCCTCATACCATGTGTCTTCAGGTAAGTCGCCTAGTAGCTCTGCATAGGGCATAAAAACGGTCAGATAGAGGCCGCCATGGTTTTCCAGCAATCGGTGCCAGTGCCGCAGCGTCAGCTCGGGATCGTCCGCGAGTTGCAGGGTGAATGCCGGTGCCAAGAGTGCGGCAAATTTCCGGCCGTCCTCCCAGACCGTCATATCGCCCTCATGCATCACGGGCTGGATATTCAGCCGCTGGGCGCGAAGATGGCTCAGTTGCAGCATGTCTCGCGACAATTCCAACCCTTCCACTGGCAAACCCATCTGGACGAGTGGAAACATCAGCCGGCCAGAGCCCGCGCCGATTTCCAGTGCTGGCCCCGGGTGCTTTGCCAGAAAGGCCGCCATCAATGGGACCTCGGAGCCGTCATCCTCCGTCTCCCAAAAGACATCGTGTAGTTCTGCTTCCAGAGACAAGTACGGCTGCGACATGCCGCGATGCATAGGCGACCCTGTTGCAAATAGCCAGCACTCCCAGCTTCGTCTCAGGGCTCGCTATGATTTTTAGCGATCCGCCGGACGCAGCTTTCACTGGATTTAATCATGCGAAAGCGGCTGCTGTTCCATGGGATTTCTCTCCCGGCCCAGTGGATTCGCAAGCCTGTTAGCTTGAGGCCTTGGTGGCCATCACGCGAGCGGCTAACACTGGCGACGTGGTAAACGATGCCCTCTTGCAGTTCCCCGTCAGGAAAAATGAACTGGTGTCCGTTCGAGTTCATTGGGCCGCAAAGTGGCGCAGAAAGGTCGGTGTTCGTCGCGACAACGCGGTCGCCTGCAGTGAATTTTTTCATGTATGGTGTGTGGGATCGGCCAGAGGTTTAGCAGGAGGGGTGGGTCAAATGCAGGGACACACTCGAAAAATAATTCATAAAATTAAAAAACCGGAGCTAGGGGAGCAGATTCGAATTCAATCTATACTGTTAGATTTGATTGGATGACTCTCGGTTTGGCAAGTTAAGAATGGCGAATGCTCAATAATCAAAATATCGGTCAAAATTAAAGATGAATGGTAAGATACTGAGATACTGAGATACTGAGATACTGAGATACTGAGATAAAAATTGCGCGGATTCGGGGGGCGGGAAACGCCCCCGAGCGGGGAGGGTTGGGGTCATCCATTCGCGCGCCCGTAATCGTTGGGCTGCGGTCGATTACTCTTTTGAGCGGCCCGCGAAGGGCAGGGCCAGCAGCAAGAAAAAGACGATTCCGATCCCTTGCATCGAGAGGAGATACCAAGGCCAAGAGCCGAGGTGATCGATCAAACTCGGGTTATCCGGTGGGCGCGAAGCGAAGCCGAAGTTGGTGCCTAACAGGCTGTTGGCGGTCATTGCCGTGGCGAGATAGACGAGGGACCAGCCATAAATTTCCAGCGGGCTCTTCCATATCGGTGTTTTCGGTCGCCAGCCGATGACGATCGGCAAATACAATGCCGCAGTGACGATGGCAAAGTGTTGGACGAAAAACATGATAAACGGCAGATGGGGGAATCCTATGGTGAGCGCTGGGGTGAGAAGTGCTTGTAGAGTGGCGGCCAGTCCCCAGAAATACGTCAGCGCGCAATAGATAGGGCGCTTGGTGATCAGGGCCAAGCCGGCGGTAATCGTCGCGACGTCGCAGAGGTGGAGCGGTAGCAGGTGATCGATCGATTTGGCGTCACCCAAGGCCAGCCATGCGCCGAGACTGAAGGGGAAGG
>CALPMD020000075.1 GCA_943324575.2 Akkermansia muciniphila | reverse complement strand
TCGTCGTCGCCGTCAACAAGATGGACCTCGTCGATTATTCCGAGGAGGTTTATCGTAAAATTGTCCAAGATTTCCGCGACTTCGCCTCGCGCCTCGACAACATCGTCGAGATCACCGACATCCCGATTTCCGCGCTCAACGGCGACAACGTCGTCGACAAGTCCGAGCACATGCCGTGGTACCAAGGCCCGACTTTCCTCTATCACCTCGAACACGTTTACGTCGGCGGCGAAGAAAACCACGTCGATGCCCGCTTCCCCGTGCAGTGGGTCATCCGCCCAATGAGCGACGAGTGGCACGACTTCCGAGGTTACGCCGGTCGCGTCGCTGGCGGTGTTTTCAAACCTGGCGACGAAGTGACCGTGCTGCCGTCTGGCTTCACCACCCGCGTCAAAGCGATCCATAGCCCCGAAGGCGAGCTCGCAGAAGCCTTCGCGCCGCAGTCCGTCTGCATCACGCTGGAAGAGGAGATCGACATCTCGCGCGGCGACACGCTGGTCAAAACCAACAACCCGCCGATCGTCTCCCAAGACATCGAAGCGATGATCTGCTGGTTCTCTGCCAAGCCGATGCCGCCGAAGGCGAAACTGGTCATCCGCCACACCACGCAGGAAACCAAAGCGATCATCCAAGAAGTCAAATACCACGTCGACATCAACACCCTTCACAAGGTCGAAGGTGTGGATGGTTTCTCGATGAACGACATCGGCCGCATCTCTCTGCGCACCGCGGTGCCGCTGATCCACGACTCCTATCGCCGCAATCGCACCACGGGTTCCTTCATCCTCATCGATCCCGGCACCAACGAAACTGTCGCCGCGGGGATGATCATCTAACGATCAGATCGAGCTTAGGCCGCGCTCGCCGCCGTCCGCCGCTTTGCCAGCCAGCTGCGGACCGACTGAGTGACGACGGCTCCGAGTGCAATCAGGGCCACTCCGCTGATGGCGGGCACCAGCTTGCCATCGGCCAGCCCCACCCCGCTCAGCACCACGCCGGTACCAATGATTCCGCTGCACAGCATGGAGACCGAAAGATAGAGGAAAAAAGGCGCACGCAGGAATCCCAAGAGGTAGTTTTGAAAGAAGAACGGGAAGCCAGGGGTCAGTCGCATGACGAGGATCAATTTCAAATGATCCCCGCGCGGCAGATCGGGAATTTGAATCGCTGCGGAGGCTAACAATTTCTCGACCAAACCACGCGCTGGCTTGGCGGCCAGCCAGTAGGTCCATGCGAGATTGAGAAGCATGGCTAAGAGGCACAACAAACACGCCATCACCGGCTGCTGGCGCCAGACCACGCCCGCGCTAAAGAGCAGCGCGCTGGTCGGGATCGGGAGACCTGGCAGGAAAACTAGGGCCCAGAACAAGGATGACGGATGTTTCACCAAGTAGTCATTCAGCACCTGCCACATTCCCTTGAGGACTGCGAGGTTCACGCCCATCTTCCACGCCAGTATGGCCGCGGCAACCAGCAGCGCAGAAACAACGGCCAAGCCGATTCTCACTCGTCGATCCATCAAAAGCTTTCGAAGCAGATCCATTCGGTTTCGATGGTCCACCCTCCGCCCCCACTTAGCAAGACTATGTGAGGCATCCACTCGCCCCTTGCCAAACTTCGGCCCGATCACCAACCTCGCCGCTCACTCTCATGCAAATCCGACTCATCGTCGCGGGAAAACCTGCACTCGCCTACGCCAAGGCGGGCGTTGAAGAGTACCTGAAGCGCTTGTCGCGCACGGGTGGGCACGAGCTGGTCGTGATCAAAGCAGGCAGCCGCGACGAAGTGTCGACCCGTTTGCTGGAGCGCTCCGAGGGCTGCTTCCGAGTGGCTCTGGACGAGCGCGGCGAGTGCCTGACGACGCGCAAATTCGCGGATAAACTCGATTCGTTAGAAATGCGTGGCGACATCAAGACCGTCGCATTCCTGATCGGCGCGGCAGATGGTCACAACGAAGCGTTGCGGGAAAAATGCGATCTCATCCTCACGCTTTCCCCATTCACGCTGCAACACGAACTGGCCTTGCTCGTCTTACTGGAGCAGCTTTATCGCGTCGCCTCGCTGAAAAGCGGGTCGCCCTATCACCGCGACTGAGCGGTGTTAGAATTATCAGCGGCGGTACTGATTCTGCGGCATCATGCCGAACTGTCCTTGGCCTTGACCGGCGACGGGGCTATTCCACGGAATCATGCTCGTGTCCGAGACGGGGCCGACTGGCTTCTTCTCCGATTCCATCCCGCAAGACGAAATGAAAAACCCGAGGGGCAGAATGAGCAGTAAACGGCAAATGTAGCGCTTCATCCCTGAACGGTAAATAAAGCACCGCGGCTTGCAAGTCTGCACAGCGACTGGCACGAATCAATCGGGGATCAATTCGCCTCTGGCTTGGCGAGAATGACGTGGTCGCCCGGCAGGAGACGCACACCTGTGGCCAAAGCTTTGAGATCGATCTCAGCAACCGTCTGGGCGGGCTCGATCGCAGATGGGCGGACCCGTCCGATCATGCGACCATCGCGCTGGACCAGCAGGTTGGTTTGCGTCGTGAACCCCGAGTTTGATCCCGCGCCGATCAGCAAAAATCCCCAATCCTGATTCACGGCGGTAACCACGGCCTCGACCGAGTTGTGCTTGATCCGATTGTTGCGATCCGTTACCCGCTTGGTCAGACGGTCCACTTCTACCTGATTGGTCGCAAGGCTCTTATCAGCACCTCCGATTAGGACTTCAAGCTCCTCGAACTTGGCTTGCTTCGTCTTTTTATCCTCCTGAAGCTGTTTGATTTTCTGGGGCAGAGTGTCGAGACTCCCATCTCCACCCAAACCTGCTAGAATCGAATTGATCTCTGCGATGGATTTTTCGTGCTGACCGAACTCTTCATTTTGAGCTTCCTCGTCGGTTTTGAGTTTGTCCAGATCGGTGGCCAGCGATTTGCGGGCGGATTTGACCGCGTCCACACTCTGAGTCAGCAGTTCCCGCTTTTCTCCGATGGCCATGAGTTTTGGCTTCTCGTCCTTGATTTTCTTATCCGCGGCGGCAGCCTCCTCAGTCACCTTTTTGTTGGCGGCCACCACTTCAAGGCGACTCTCGGAAGCAGCGTCGAATTTTTTATCGGACATGACCGAGAAAACAGCTGCGCCGCCTGAGACGACAATCAGAACGATATAAAGAACGGCTTTCATGGAGTATTCTTATGAAAATTTGAACAACGAATCGTAGGCTCAGTTGGCAGCGGGCTTGTCTGCCTTGACTGCGGCAACCACCTGATCCCCGATCGCGAGCGTATCACCTGCAGCCAATGAGTCTGGCACGATGGTGGCGGAGGCGATTTTTGATTCGACTGCGGTGACGAGAAGTTTGGCGACGACTTTGTCGTCACGGACCACGTTGAGAGTTGAATTCGCCATCACGCCGGCATTGTTGCCCGAGGCCAGGGTGACAAAACCCCAGTCCGAATAAATGGAACGGATGCTCGTCTTCAACGAGGCAACCGACTGGCCTGTGGCATAGCTTTCCAACTTGGTCTTCGCACTGCCGATCCGCGTTTCGGCGGTGTTATTCTGAGCGGCGAGATTGGCAAGCTTTGCTTCGACCCCCGCGATGGCCTGATCGAGTTCTTCAAGTTCCGCGCTGGTGGCACGTATTCTGGATGCCAATGCCTTCAAATCGCCAGTTTTTTCGGTCTTTTCACGGATCCCTTCGAGCTTCGTTTTGTTGGCTGTGATTTTAGCAGTCATCGCCTCCGCCTGGGCTTTAAGGTCGTCGTTGGTTTTTTGGGCAGCGGTTTCTTCCGACTGGAGCTGCTCGATCTCCGCCTCGATCTCCGATTGGTCGAGCGTCGACGCAAGGACCGCCAGCTTCGACTTTAGCTTTTTCTGATTCTCCGTGAGCGCGGTTTTCTGGCTTTCGGTATCAACGAGGGTGTTCTCATAAGCCGCTTGATTTTTGAACGCGATCCACCCCGAAAGGGCCAGGATGATTGCAGTGATGATTCCGAAGACGTTCGCCATGGGATTTTGAATGAAGCGTTAGCTTGTGGAAGGCGATCGTAGCGAGTCCTAGCCAGCCACCGCAATCCCAAATTTTAAAGACTTACGCTCTCCGCAATGCCTTGGCTTTACAAAGCCACTGGCGGAGGCCATCGCTTATTTTCTCTCATGAAGTCCATTCTACGCGTTTTTTCCTATCTGCGCCACTACCCGGGCCTTGCCGCGGCCCAGCTTTTCTGTGCCATCGGGATGACGGTGGCGGTGTTTGTGTTCCCGAATGCGACGGGCTATGTGATCGATAAAATCATCCCGAATCCCTCGCGCCACCAGGAGTTCAGCTTTTGGATCATCATCGCCCTGCTCGGCTTTTTGACCAAGGACGGCCTCAATTCGATCCGGATTTTCATCAACAACACCTTCGAGCAGAAGGTCATCTTCGACATCCGCTCCGATCTTTATCAAAAAATCCAGCGCCTGCCGCTCCAGTGGTTCGATACGCGGCGCACCGGCGACATCATGACGCGCGTGGTCGAGGACGTGACTAACATGGAGCGCGTGCTGATCGACGGGGTCGAACAAGGCCTCATCGCCGCGCTGCAAGTCATCGGCATCGGCATCTTCCTGTTTTTCCTCAATCCGACCGTGGCCGCTTGGGCAACCCTTCCCGTTCCATTGCTCGCCGTTGGCGCATGGTTTTATTCGACCAAAGGCCGCGACCGCTACCGCAACCAGCGCGATGCCGCGTCGGATTTGAACGCCCTGCTTCACGACAACATCTCCGGAGTCCGCCAGATCAAGGCCTACGCGGCCGAATCGGTGGAGCACCGCCGCTTCAACGATTTTTCCAACGCGCTACAGGCCGCGACGCTGCGGATGATGCGCTGGTGGGCGATTTATTCGCCGAGCATGTCGTTTTTGCGAATGATCGGCTACGTGCTGGTGCTCGGTTTCGGCGGCAGCGCGGTGATGCGTGGGGAGATGACCATCGGCGACTTCGCCAAGTTCTTGCTCTTCCTCTCGCTGTTCTACGAGCCCATCGACCGCCTCAACTCGCTCAATCAAATGCTGCTCTCCGGCCGCGCTGCTGCCGACCGCGTGTTTGAAATCCTCGACTCCGAGGAGGAACCGAATTCCACCGCAGGCGCCGAGCTCCCCGCCGAAATCGCCGGCCACGTGCGCTTCGACAACATCACCTTCGCCTACCAAGACCAACCCACCCTCAACGGCATCACCCTCGATGCCCAACCCGGTCAAACCATCGCCCTCGTCGGCTCCACGGGCGCTGGCAAAACCACCGTGCTCTCGCTGCTGGCGCGCTTTTATGAAGCGACCTCCGGCGAAATCACCATCGACGGCATCGACATCGGCACCCTCACCAAGTCCTCGCTGCGCGACCGCCTCGCCTACGTCACCCAAGAGGCATTCCTGTTCAACGGCACCGTCCGCGAAAACCTCCTGCTCGCCAAACGCCACGCCACCGACGCCGACCTGTGGAGCGCCCTCGAAGCAGCCCACGCCAATCACTTCGTCAAGGGACTCCCCAAGCAGCTCGACACCAACGTTGGCGAGCGCGGCGTCAAACTCTCTGGCGGCGAAAAGCAACGGCTCTCGATCGCCCGCGCCCTCCTCAAAAACGCGCCCATTCTCCTGCTCGACGAAGCCACTGCCTCCGTCGACTCCGAAACCGAGCGCCAAATCCAAGACGCACTCGACCGCTTGATGGCCAATCGGACTGCGTTTGTCATCGCTCACCGCCTTTCAACGATCCAAAACGCCGATCGCATCTACGTCCTCGAAAAGGGCGAAGTCATCGAACAAGGCACCCACGCTACCCTACTCGCCCACGGCGGCAAATACGCCGAACTCTGCCAGAAGTCCTTCCTCGCCAGCGATCACGCGTGATCCTTCAGGGCTCTGGAACCTCCAAAGCGCGGCAGATTTTTCGCACGAGCAGATCGGGAATTTCAGTGTGCCGGGGGATTGGCTCACGCCGCCCCGTATTTGGATTCCAGTAAATCGAGTGAGATCCTCCTTCTCGTTTGAGCGGGCGACCTTTGGCCTCGAGATGGCGGATTAACTCTCTGCGCTTCATGCAAGGGCCAAGGGAACAAGCTTCTCCCCATAGCCCAAGTTCGCTCTCGCATCCTCACGCCGATCTTCCAGCAGCAATAAAATCGACTCGCGACGCGAAGCGAGCGCCGCCTCCACCGTCAGTGCTTGACCATTTCCCTCGGGGAATTCAGGCGAGAAAGCGACAAACCACTCCCCATCGCGCAACACGCGAGCGGTAAATGACGCGTTAGTTTTCATGTCAACAATCTGTCCGACGCATGGAATCTCTGCAAGCCTAGATTCGTCCTCGCCCGAAGCCCCGTAACCCCAGGGAATCGCCTCCATTAAAATTTCCGCCTTGTCGCGGGCGCTTACCGTGGTTTGTTTGACCTATTCCCATGGCAGCTCCTCAAAACACCATCGCGCTGGTTTACGATTACGACCAGACGCTCAGTCCACGCTACATGCAGGACG
>CALPMD020000074.1 GCA_943324575.2 Akkermansia muciniphila | reverse complement strand
TCGTCAGCCGCGGCTCCGGCGAGGGGCGACAAGATCGCCGTGAGCAACATGCTGCCGCCGTAGGTGAGTGCCCAGATCCGGTCGTCGATCGCGTCGTTGCGCACCACCACTGATGAGAAGAATATGGAGAACAGCAGCGTGTTGATGATCAGTGTGAACGACTGATTGGCGACGTCGAACGAGATCCAAGACCAGAGCTGGCGCTGTTGTGGAAATCCATGCAGTGGGTAATAGCGGCGCAAATTCATCAGCTTCTAACCCTGTTATATCGGCATTGCGGCCGATCGCAAGCGCGGCGCGTCTTGCGTCATTGAAGAATAACACCGGAGGGGTGCAAGCAGGACTGAATTGAAAATCTTATAGTAGCCGCCGGAGCGTGAGAAGCTCCGCTCGGGCCCATAGTCGCTCTAGCCCTTTTAGATGCGGCACAGAGCTCCTCCGGGAGGCAGGATGGCGCGCGATAAGAAGAGCTGTGCGCTGCAAGAGGCTAAGCGCCAGCCACCGCAGGGCGGCAACAGAGTGTGCTGCAACCCTAGGGGCTTGCGCTTGAGTGGCTAGCGTAGGACTTTACGCAAGGGTGCGCTGATCCCGCCGCGGGTGAGGTCGAGTAAGGCGTGCCGGAACTTTGGCATAAACGGCAGGACTTTCGGCGTGGGCCAACCGACTTTGGATTATCGTGCCATGCCGGGCATGTCGGCGTCCGACGTCAAACGCGTCTTGCCGGGAGGTCCCATCTCGTGGGAGCCGGTCCGTTTCATGTCGCTGCATGAAGTTCCGAGTAGTCCGAGGGCCGCAAGGATCAGCGACGTTGAGGTGATGATGAGGTTTTTTTTCATGACTTTGGTTGATTAGTATGGGGGGCGTCGTAATTTTCGATCGCCACGAAGACTGGATGTCGGGCGATGATCAAATTGACAGTTGATTATACCACATGTTTTTGGTGAGTGCTACAAATTCATATCAAAATTGTGGGATTGAATCGGACTCGCTACTTGAATATTATTGGTTTAGTCTGCCCTGGATGCGCCGCCGTCACTTGTTGCTGATCCTCATCTCCTCGGCGGCGGTGATGGCTGGCTATTGGTTGGCAGGGACATCGCTGCCGCATCTTGCCAGTCGGCGGATTCATAGTGAGTCGGCTAGCGCGTCTGAGCGAAGGGTCAGCTTCGATGCGTCCGCCCCGAAATTAAGCGAAGCGGCGAGTGTGCCAGAATTGGGGCGAGATGACGAGGCCGTCGCCGCGGGAGCCTTGCCGGGGCAGCGGATTCTTATTTTCAGAGATCGGGAGGCGATGGAGCGATTTTTGAAGCGGGCAGGGGAGCGGGTTCGGGTCATTGGCCGTCTTGACGCGCTGAATGCCTTGCGGGTAGGCGTTGGCAATTCGAAGGACCTGTCAGCTTTGTCGGACGGGGATGCCCAGGCTTCTTTCGTTTTTCCAGTGGAAACGCCGCCGGCTCCCACTGAGGGCAAGGTGCAACCTGGAGCCGTAGCCTTGGGGGCGGGCTTGCTAGATTGGCTCGGAATTACGGGGGATAACTCCGCCTGGGGCAAGGGAGTACGAATCGCGATTCTGGATACAGGTGTGGCGGCAAGCTCCGCTTTTGCCAACCCTGTGACAGCGGTCAACTTGGTTGATTTGCCTGCAGATCTATCCAAACAGGATGGTCATGGCACTGCGGTGGCCTCAGTGATCCTCGGTCAAAATGCGCTGACGCCCGGCGTAGCACCCGGTGCCGAGGTGATTTCCATCCGCATCGCCAATGATCTGGGGCAGTCAGACAGTTTTCTGTTGGCGAAGGGCATCGTCGCGGCGGTCGATGCGGGGGCGCAGTTGATTAACATTTCGATGGGCAGTTTCGGGGATAGTGTTTTGGTCAAGAACGCTATCGAATATGCGCGCACGGCGGGCGCGTTGATTTTCGCGGCAGTGGGTAACCAAGGCAGCGACCGAGTGAGTTATCCGGCGGCCGATGACGGAGTGATCGCGGTGGGGGCAGTGGATGCGCTGGGCGATCATTTGGATTTCTCGAACACCGGCAATCAGGTGGCCATTTCCGCTCCGGGGTTTGGCGTGAATGCGGCGTGGACGCAAGATCAAGCGGTGCGCGTCAGCGGGACATCTTTCAGTAGCCCGATCGTCGCTGGGGCGGTGGCGGCGCTCATGAGTCAGCCCGGATCGGCTAGGCTAAGTCCCCAGCAGGCGCTGGGCATGCTAACAGCCACGCTTAATGATGGTGGTGAAGCGGGCAACGATCCTGCGCTGGGGGCGGGGATGCCTGACTTGGGGCGGGTCTTGAGTGCGAAAACGCCCGGCATTTATGATGCGGCCGTTGCCTCGCAGCGCATTCTTCCGCCGAGTGCGGGATATCCCTACGGTCAAATCGAGGTGCTGATTCAAAACCGCGGTACGGAAAGGCTCGTCAATACGATGGTCAGTATTTCAACCGAGGCGGGTGTGGTGAATTCCAATATCACCTCGCTACCCATTAACGCCGTGCAGACGATTTTGGTGCCGATCCAACAGCCGGTGACAGAGGGGATGAGCTATTCCTCGCAGGTGAAACTTTCCGGCAGGCTAACAGATGCGAAGCCTGCCAATGACCGGCGCCGCAGCGAGAAAACCGGCACCCGAGCTGAATAGGCTTGCGCAGGATGGCGCGTGCCAGAGACTTGAAGGGTGATTTCGCCTGGGGTTGTTATTGCATCGGTAATGCCGGTGTATCTGTTGATTGCCGCTGGTGCTGTTTTGCGCAAGATGGGCGTGATCCGCCATGAGCACGATGCAGGGGTGACCCGGCTGGTGTATACGGTGATGCTGCCATGCTTCATTCTCGATAAAATTCTAGGAAGCGCGGTGCTCCGTAGTGGCCCGGTGGTGCTGTGGTCGATCGGTATCGGCTTTGCGATGATCGTGGTGGGGGTTTTGATCGGGCTGGCCGTTGGATGGGCGGTCGGTCTGGAGCGGGGAACGGGGATGAGGACTTTTGCCTTAGCCGCGGGGTGTCAGAATTTCGGATTCACGGCCGCACCGGTCTTGGAAATTTTGTGGGGGACGGGTGCTCTTGCCCTCTTGTTTGTCCACAACATCGGTGTTGAAGCGGCGATCTGGTCGATGGGGGTGATGGTGATGAGTGGCGAACGCAGATTTTCTGTGCGCAAATTGATCAACGGGCCCATCATTGCTGTGACGATCGGCCTAATTCTGGTGGCGTTGGGGCTGGATGATCAGGTGACTGGCGTGGGGAGAAAGGCACTGTCGATGATTGGGGTGGGCGCGTTTCCCGTAGCGATCTTGATTACGGGTTGCTCGATGATCGACCTGGTGGGCAGCGAGAAACCGAACTGGAGGGTGATTGCCGGTTCATCGCTCGTCCGTCTGGTGCTCGGGCCACTGGCGATTTTAGGAGCGGCCAAGTTTCTGCCGTTGCAGCAGGAGTTGCGGCAAGTCTTGGTCGTTCAGGCCGCAATGCCTGCGGGTTTAACTTCCATCATGCTGGCGCGGATGTATGGCGGTCGTCCCGCAGTGGCTGTACAAATCGTGATTGCCACGACTTTGCTGAGCTTGCTGACATTGCCATGGATCATCGCGTGGGGCAGCGGTTGGGTGGGTTTGAAAGGGATATTGCCATGAACTGGGGAATTGTTGTTTCATGAGGGGGTGAAAGCGGCCAGCGAGACATTTGTCGTCAAGACCCCGGGCAAGGGCACGACTGAGATCACCCGCGAGGTTGCGGCGATTGTTGCACGTTCGGGCGTCAGCAACGGAACGGTCACCGTTTTCGTGCGTCACACCAGCGCGAGCCTAGTCATCATGGAAAACGCCGATCCAAGCGCACGGCGCGATTTGGAAATGTTTTTCGATCAGCTCGTTCCCGAAAACACGCCGTGGTTTGTCCATACGCTGGAAGGACCCGATGATATGCCGAGTCACATACGCATGGCGTTGACCCGAACCAGCGAGGTGATTCCCGTGATCAATGGCCGTATGACGCTGGGCACCTGGCAGGGCATTTTTCTCTTCGAACACCGCCGCATGTCCCATCATCGTGAGATCGCTGTGAGCGTGATTGGCGAAACGTATGGCAACGACTGATTTTTCAGCTACAATGCGGCACCTCCCGATGAACGACCACTCTGTCACTCTGATCCAACTTGCTCTCGCCGAAGATATTGGTGCGGGCGATGTCACGTCCCGATACTTTATTCCAGAGCCGCGCCGTGCCTGTGCATTTGCCGCGGTGCGCAAGGATGGTGTTGTTTCCGGTGTCGCGCTTGCCGCCAGCGTTTTCACCACGGTCGATCCGACGCTGGAGGTGGAAATCCTGATCCCTGACGGTAGTCGCGTGGCTGCCGGTGCTTTATTGATCCGGGTGGAAGGTTCCGCACGCTCGATCCTCACGGCCGAGCGGACAGCGCTGAATTTTCTGCAGCACCTGAGCGGGGTTGCGACCTTGACCGCGCGCCACGTCGATCAAGTCAAAGGCACCCGCGCGCAGGTTCTCGACACGCGGAAGACCACTCCAGGGTATCGATTTTTGGAAAAACAGGCGGTGGTTCACGGCGGGGGGACGAATCATCGCCATGGGCTCTATGACCGTGCGATGGTGAAAGACAACCATCTCGTCGCCGAGGGTGGCATGGAAGCGATTCAAGTCGCGATCAACACGTTGAAGTCTGAAAAGCTGGGTGTCGAAGTGGAGTTGGAAGCGGACAGTCTGGAGCAGGTCGAGGCGTTTCTTGAATTGGAAGGCGTCGACTACATTCTCTTGGATAACATGAGCTGCGCTCAGTTGGTCAAGGCAGTGGAGTTGCGAGGTGGGCGTGGTAAACCGCAGTTTGAAGCGAGTGGCGGCATCACCCTCGAGACGCTGAAGGAAACCGCTAAAACAGGCGTGGACTTTATTTCTGTCGGCGCGCTGACTCACTCGGCACCGGCGCTGGACGTGGGCCTGGATTTCGAGACCCTCTAATTGATGACGCCTGCTATTCAGTCAGAAGACTTCACAGCAGCGGCGGCGGATTTCCCCGAGCCATTCCGCCTCCTATGCCGCGCATCGGTGGAGTCCACCAATGACGAAGTCCGACAACTCGCACAGGCAGGCGCGGCCGATGGACTGATCGTGCTGGCCGATCGCCAGACCGCTGGCCGCGGTCGGCGCGGTGCGGCGTGGTTCTCCCCAGCGGGAGAATCACTCGCGTTTTCCATTCTCGTGCGTCCGACTGAACCCAAAGCACTGTGGCCGCGGCTGGCGCTGGCGGCGGGTCTCGCCGTGACGGAAGCCGTGGAAACGTTCGGGCTGTCAGCGGGGATCAAATGGCCCAACGATGTCTGGATCGGGCAGCGCAAGGTGGCGGGCATCCTCGTCGAGGCCGCCGCGGATTTTGCGGTGGTCGGTATCGGCCTGAATGTGAATACAACCTCGTTTCCGTTCGAGGTTTCCCAAATCGCCACCTCGCTAAGTCTCGAAGCTTCCCAAGTTTTTTCCCGCGCTGAGGTGCTGGGGGCAATCATCCGTCAATTCTCCGTTCGACGACCGCAGATCGGGCATGATTTTGATGACTTGCTCGATGCCGTGCGTCTGCGCTGTATCCTGAGTGGTAAACGCGTGAGTCTTAGCACGGTCAACGGGCCGCGGATCGGTGTCGTTGAGGGTATGGCCGCGGGAGGCGAGTTGTTATTGCGCACCGAAAACGGGCTTGAGCGCTTGATTCAAGCCGATGATGTGCGAGTGGTGGTTTCGTGAATCTCCAGATTTTTTCTACCGGAATCCAGTCATGAAAGTTCGTCTCCTTTTTGGTGTCTTCGTCGTTCTCGGCATTTGCGGGTGCGGATTGAAGTGGCAAAAGCCAGCGATTGAAAAGTCTGAAAAGCCGACGGATGGTCCGCAGTTGGTCGGGCGAATCGCCTCCCTGCCGCCTGACAAGCGCTTCGCTTTGATTCAAAGTTACGGCAAGTGGTTGGTTGAAACCGGTCGAATTCTGACCACTCGTGGGCCAGGGGATCGCACGGCAAATCTCTTAGTCACCGGTGAATCGTTGGGCGAGTTTGCCGCTGCCGATGTCCAATCCGGACAGGTTGAAGTGGGGGACGGCGTCTATTCCCAGCACGTCGTCAAGCCAAGCTCTCCAGAACCGTCTCAAGCTCAGCAAGAAGCACCATCCGTTAATTTTTTGAAAAATAATTAACTTTTCGCGAATTCTTTGCTTCCGGAACTTCTTTTTTTATGTATTTTCAAAAAGTCCCGCTTGAACGACACGCCTTGCATAAAAAAATTCAATTCTCTTGTTGATAATTATCCGGAAACCCGGTTAGCCTTTTTATTGCGATGGTCGTGCCCCCCTAGCATGTCCCAAACATGAACACTACAACCAGCCATAATGAAAACAATAAACGCCCCGGGCGCCTTGGTGAAAGCCGACGCGGACCGTCTTGCTGACTTCGTCCTATTTACCCAACGAAGCTGCATCCTCAACCTGTCAACAGAACTTAACCGTGGAAATGTTTCATTTCCGCAGTTTTTCCTGCT
>CALPMD020000073.1 GCA_943324575.2 Akkermansia muciniphila | reverse complement strand
TTGCCAGCAACTTGCCGACGGCAGCCAAGGATCAGCCTTCACAGGCTGTGTTTCCGGAATTCATGGCCGATCCGTTTGAGCCAGTGAACCGCGGAATATGGGCACTGAACCGTGAAATTCTTTTAGATATCATCCAGCCGACGGGAAGAGTCTATCGAACCATCACCCCCGCACCGGTTCGTCAATCGATCAAAAATTTCACCCGCAACATCAGCTATCCTGGGCGCCTCGTGAATAACGCGCTGCAAGGTAAATGGACCGGTGCCAGCGATGAGTCGCTGCGATTTCTCTGCAACACCACCGTTGGCATCGGTGGCCTGTTCGACGTAGCTAGCGGCTGGCAGATCCCAAAATCCGAGGCTGACTTTGCTGGCACCTTCAACCGATGGGGTTGGCACTCGAGCCGATATTTGATACTGCCATTTTTCGGCCCCAGCGATGCAAGTCATACCGTCGGATTGGCCCTAGATAAGGCGGCTCAGCCATGGAGCTACGAATCCCGCTATAACGTCGCCGCCTACATTTCGACCTATAACAGCGTGACAGAACGTGTGGAAGATGCGGCACAATTCATTCGCTCCGAGGCAGACCCTTACGTCGATGCCCAGTACGCGTGGACCTATGCCTCGAAGTTCGATTCGCCGGATTGGCGATCAGATGGCGAGAAGGACTTTGCGACACTGCAAACCATGGGCGTGACGGCGATTGATTGCAAGGATCCCAAGTTCATCGAGCGCGGCCATGAAATGAGCGTGCGACTGTCTTCGACAGGACGGCGCATGAGCTTTAACTGCTGGCTACAGCCCACTACTGCGCCTCTCGTTTATATCGTGCCGGGATTGGGGTCACACCGCCTTTCCAAGGTCACTCTCTCGCTCGCAGAACATCTCTATCAAAACGGATATTCTGTGGTGACCACCACGGGCGTGTTTCACCCCGAGTTCATGGAGCAAGCCTCCACTGCTGCACTGCCTGGCTACCCACCGATAGATTGCCACGACTTGTGGGTGGAGCTGACTGAAATCGACCGTCTGTTGGAGAAAAAAAATCCCGGACGCTTTCTCAGGAAAGCCTTCATCGGCTTCTCGATGGGCGGATTCCAATCGCTCTACCTCGCCAGCCATGAAAAGCAGGATAAATCCGGCCTGCTGCGCTTCGACCGCTATGTCGCGATCAATCCGCCCGTCGATCTGAATCACGGGAACTCAATCCTGGATCGCTATTACAGTGCCCCATTGGAGTGGCCAGCGGACACTCGTCAGGCACGCGTCAATCTCGCCGTCCACAAGGCCGCTAAACTCGCAACATTACCACCATCTCTTGGCACAGTCCCACCCTTCGACGCCGTTGAGTCGAAATATCTAATCGGACTTGCATTCCGCCTGACATTGAGAGACTCGATTTATAGCAGCCAGAAACGACATAACCTGGGCATACTCCAGACCCCGTTTTCAACGTTGCGGAGAGAAGCGAGCTACCGTGAGATTTCCAATTACTCGTTTCAGGATTACTTCCAGAGATTTGCCATTCCCTACTATAATTCGCATGGCATCGGAACCGAGGAGTTCAACCGTAAGATCAACCTTAAGACCTACGGGAAGGAACTCCGCTCCGACTCGAAAGTCCGGGTGGTGGCGAATCGTAACGACTTCCTCCTCCCCCCCAAAGACGCTGCATGGCTGGAGTCGACACTCGGACCTGCACGTCTCAAGATTTTACCTGATGGCGGGCATTTGGGAAATCTCGCCAGCCCACAAATTCAAGGCGCTGTCATCGACGCACTCACGGGTCTAAAATAACGCAATCGCGCATCAGCTCATTTTTGCAAAGACCAGCCCGCTGCGGGAAGGGCTATAGATTTTCATGACGCCATCTTCCGCCACTGGGTAGTCGAAGAAATGATCCACGCGCCCATGGCCACCTGTATCAGGCTGGTCCGTATCGAGTACGAGTTTGCGTGTTTCGTGACCGGGCACATGGACGGGGTAGCCAAAGGCTGAATTCGCGACTGAAAAATTGAACACAAAAATCAGATTGGCTCGTTCTGCGATTATGATTTTCTGGCCAGCGTCGAGATGTAGCAACTGTGCGGGCGGCGTAGATAAGAGGTTGAATTTCTTGGTGAAGTCCATCAGTTGGCGGTCGAATTCGGCCAACCATCCGTACTTCAACTCAGGATTATCCACCAGCGACCATTGGCGACGACAATAGTGATAGGACCAGTCATTGCCTTCGCGCGGGAAATCGAGCCATTCGGGGTGACCGAATTCGTTGCCCATAAAATTGAGCCACGCCTCCCCACCAAGCACCAACGTGGTCAGGCGGATGAGCTTGTGAAGGGCAATGCCGCGCTCGATCTTAGAGTGCGAATCGGTTTTACCCATATGCCAATACATTTCCTGATCCATCAGCCAGAAGGCCAAGGTCTTGTCACCGACAAGCGCTTGGTCGTGGCTCTCGGCGTAGGCGATGGTGGCTTCGCCGCGACGGCGATTCGCGAGGACGCCCCAGAGTTCTCCCATGTCCCAGTCCTCATCGCGGCTGTGTTTAAGCAGTTTGATCCAATAGTCTGGAATACCCATGGCGAGGCGATAGGAAAACCCGAGGCCTCCCTCATCGATCGGTCGGCAAAGGCCCGGCATACCGGACATGTCTTCGGCGATGGCAATGCTCCCGGGTTTGATCTCCTGGATCAGCTTGTTAGCTAGCTTCAGATAAAGAATCGCGGAGTCGTCAGCATCTCCCCCGAAGTAGTCATCATAGCTACCAAAGGCCTTCATACCGCGGGAATGATAGAGCATCGAGGTCACACCATCGAAGCGAAAGCCATCGAAGCGGAATTCCTCTAACCAATAACGAATGTTGGAAAGCAGGAATTGGCGGACCTCCGGACGCCCGTAGTCGAAGCACTTCGAGTCCCACGCCGGGTGATCGCCCAGCGGGCCGTGGTGGAAATACTGGTTCCCCGAGCCGTCAAAATCATTGAGCCCCTCTGCGATATTTTTGACAGCGTGGGAGTGAACGACATCGAGCAGCACTGCGAGACCGAGACCATGGGCCGTATCGATCAAATACTTCAAATCCTCCGGCGTACCAAAGCGCGAACAAGGGGCAAAAAATGAAGAGACGTGATAACCGAAAGATCCGTAATACGGATGCTCCTGAACTGCCATCAACTGCACCGTATTATAGCCCGCCTTGGCGATGCGGGGCAAAACAGCCTCTGCAAATTCACGGTACGTATGCACCCGTGGCTCCTCGCCGGCCATGCCGACATGGGACTCATAAATCAGCGGTGCACCGACCGAGGCAGGAGCAAAATCGTGTCGCCAAACATAGGCCTCCGTCGGATTCCAGATTTGGCCGCAGAAATCATGACTTGTCGGATCTTGCACCGCGCGACGAATGCAGGCAGGAATGCGATCGCGCCTCGAGCCATCGGCACCGACAATATGAAGTTTTAACTTTTGCCCGTGGGCGAGCGCCTCGGCCGGCAATTCCAGCGACCAAACGCCGCTATCCGAAGAAGCCAGAGGGTGAGATACTCGATTCCAGTCGTTAAATTCCCCTAACAAAAAAACCGCTTGTGCCGCAGGCGCCCACTCGCGAACGGTCCATTTCCGAGTGTCCGGGTGAAAATGAATTCCGACGTGATCATGGCTCGTGGCGTAGGAGGCAAGCGAGCCAGAACCTTTTTCTATCTCCGTCAGAGTCTCTGTGAATTGCTGCATCCGCCGCTCGATCGTTGCTTGGTGCGGTTCCAACCATGGATCATCGCTGACAAGTTTCGGCTTTTCACTCATTAGAAAAAACATGATACAACATGTGATTCGAGAAAAGCTAATTCTGTGCCATCTTGCAGTAAGACCAAGTGATTCAGGCGAGTCACCTTGCTGCTCCGCAAGCATTGCTTGATCCCGCTCAACATCCAGAGGATGATTAGAACTACAGAACCTACCTGTCTTTCATCCAATTTTCCAATGAGTCACCCTAGAAAAACTCCGCACAAGACAGAGATCGCCGAGCTTGAACCTTTCATCGGCTTGGAGTTGGAACGCGTCTTCGTGGTGAAAAACAAGCGGCAAGCCGGGATCGCCCTTGAAGAACTCACGCAGGCCGCCCTCGTTGGCTTTGACACCGAATCCAAACCGACTTTCCAAAAAGGTGAAAAGTCAGAAGGTCCGCACGTCCTGCAATTCGCCACCACCGAAAAGGCCTTTATCTTCCAGTCGCACATCGAGGCGAGCCACTCCGCCATTTTAGAACTACTAAAATCCACGAACCTCACCAAAATCGGCTTTGGTCTCGATGGGGATCTCACTCAAATCGCGAACCGCTTTGGCATCCGCCCTAGCTCGATCATCGATCTGGACCGCTCGTTTAGAACGCTGGGCTACCGCAACGCGGTCGGCGCTAAAACGGCGATCGCCATGTTCTTCAACCGCAAGCTGACGAAGTCAAAATCCATCACCACCTCCAACTGGGGCGCTCTGGAATTGACCGATCGTCAGCTGCTCTATGCAGCCAACGACGCCTACGCCGCTCTTCAGGTTTTTCACGCACTGCGCAATGATACGCTGCATGCGACCGAATGAGCCGACCGGTTGACACCACGCTCGAGGCCATCAGAGCGGTCAGATTCCTGTAACTCATTCGCGAGATACTGCGCAACTTTCGGTTGCTCCCTGAGTTTAACCGTTATGCTTCCCAGAGCGAATAACCCATGGACCTTGTTTGAGGCAGCTCACCTTTTGAACCGTGCAGGGTTCGGCGGCAGCCCAGCGGAGATTCAGTCCTTCCATGCGCTCGGGCGAAGCAAGGCGGTCGAATCCCTGATTTCTCCCGCCGAGCCGCTGAATGCCTTTCCTCTTCCCTCATGGTGTTCAGAGGAGGCAGTACTGGCCGACATGCGCGAGCGCATGGAACAAGGCCGCAGCGTCAAAGATGCCAAACGCGACATTACTCCCGAAAATGCTGAAAAAGCCAAGCGCGAGGCATCCCGAATAAGTCAGAGGAAGAATCGCGTGCAAAGTCTCGAGGCCCAGGCGTGGTGGTTCCATCGCATGCTCCTCACCCAAGCCCCATTGCGCGAAAAGATGACTCTGTTTTGGCACGACCACTTTGCCACCTCAATCCAGAAGGTGAGGCAACCGGCCCTGATCGTTCGCCAAAACGATCTGTTTCGCCAAAATGCATTTGGCAGCTCAAAGGATCTCACCCAAGCGGTGCTGATGGACCCTGCGATGACGCTCTATCTTGACACCCAAAGTTCAAAAAAGGGCCGACCCAATGAAAATTTTGCCCGTGAAGTCATGGAGCTCTTCACCCTCGGTGAAGGAAATTACACGGAACAAGACATCCGCGAGGCCGCCCGCGCCTTCACCGGCTATGAGCTCAACCGCCAAAACGGCAAAGTCTTCCACAACCTGCGCCAATGGGATTCGACTGATAAAACCGTCTTCGGCAAAACCGGCCCTTTCAATGGCAAGGATGTAATCGACCTCATCTTCGAAAAAAAACAAGCCGCCCGCTTTCTATCGAATAAAATCTGGGAGTTTTTCGTATACGAAAAACCTTCGGAAACCGCTCTCGATGCTCTCGCCACCATCCTCCAAAAGTCGGATTTCCAGACCGGACCCTTGCTCCGGGAAATCTTTCTTTCCCGCGAATTCTACTCCGAAAATACGATCCGCTCGCAGATCAAATCACCCATCCAGTACCTTGTCGGACTCCTCAAGCAACTCGAAATCACCGACCCACCCACCGGATTTCCCATCACCGCGCAGCAGCAGTTAGGCCAGATTCTCTTCATGCCGCCCAATGTCGCGGGCTGGGACTGGGGCCAAGCATGGATCAACACCAACACCCTGCTCACCCGTTACAACCTCGCCGGATTCCTCACAAAAGGCGCGGGCGAGCTCGATAAAGCACCGAAAGACGCGCAGGTAAAAACTCCCGGCATGGCACCAGCGCCCAAAAATATGGGCCGCGGTTGGCAGGGACCTGACTACGAAAAAATCGCGCCCCGCCCCTTGCGTGAAAACCCCACCAAACTGGTGGACTCACTCGTCTTTCGATTTTTCCAAAACCCAGTCGCCGACAAGGCCCGCAATTCATTCATCGATTACGCCACCTCCAAACAAGGCGTCATCTTCACCAACAAAGAGACTGCCGAGCTATGCCACCTCATACTTAGCACCCCATACTACCAACTCTGCTGAGCCCGCTGCATTCTAACGAACTCTAGACCCATGAAAACCCGCCGCGATTTCCTGCGTTCCACTGTCCTTGGCGCTTCCGCCGCTTGGACCGTCCCGATGTTTATCGATCGTACCTTCGGACAACTCCACGAAGGAGCCCGCGATCTCGCCATCCAGCCCATCACCGGCAAAGACGATACCATTCTCGTGGTGCTGCAACTCGCGGGCGGCAATGACGGACTCAATACCCTCGTGCCCTACGGCGACGACGCCTATTATCGGGCGCGGCCCCGCCTTGGGAAAAAGGAATCGGACATCATCAAACTCAATGATCACGTCGGTCTGAATGGTTCCATGCCC
>CALPMD020000072.1 GCA_943324575.2 Akkermansia muciniphila | reverse complement strand
GCGGGGCGGTCCAGTTTGTTCATGAAAGTGAAGATCGGCACGCCGCGGCGGCGGCAGACTTCAAAGAGTTTGCGCGTCTGGCTTTCGATACCCTTGCCCGCATCGATCACCATCACGGCGGCATCGACGGCAGTGAGCACCCGGTAGGTGTCTTCCGAGAAATCTTTGTGCCCCGGGGTGTCGAGGATGTTGACGACGCAGTCCTTGTACTCGAACTGCAAGACCGTAGAGCTGACGGAGATACCGCGCTGCTTTTCCAGATCCATCCAGTCGGAGGTGGTGGCGCGCTGGTTTTTGCGTGCGGTGACGCTGCCCGCGAGGTTGAGTGCGCCGCCATAGAGCAGGAATTTCTCAGTCAGTGTCGTCTTGCCGGCATCCGGGTGGGAAATGATCGCAAACGAGCGGCGGCGTTGCACCTCACGCTGGATCGCGGGTGAAGGAATGGAGTAAGAAGAAAGAGACATGAGAACCAAGGCACGCTGGCCACGGGGAGATAGCCGCCAAACCAGCGCACATCAAGGGAATTGCTGCTAACTCGAAATCCAGCACAGCTGCAGGCGGGTGTGTCGGTGGAAGTTGGAGGGGGCCTCTAACTTCCACCGACCGTTCCGGGGGGGACTGTGTGTCGTCATCCGCTGCGCCTAAGGGGGGATTTACACGCATGCGGTAGCACACAGGGGTTGTGTTACCGCATGCCTAAGCATGAATCTAACACAACATTGATATAAATCGCTGATTAGATGGATGATGGCAATACATTTCGAATAAAAAATTCACAGCCATCCCGCAACAGGCTGGCTAACGAAATCTTCCCCTTCGTCACAAATGTTCCTTAGGAGTTAAAAACCGCCCCACACGGGCGTGAAGTGGAATAACCCGAACCTCAAGTCGAGCAACACGCGACTCGGATTTCACCGTCGCGCTGAATAAGCACGATTGTGGATTGAAGAAAGTGCTTCGATCCTCATGCTAACGCCGTGCAAGAGCCTACCCGCCAATCCATCGAGCTCGACCAAGCCCACTGTTGGCATCCCTTCACCCGCCAAGGCGAATGGTGCGGGCGCGGGCATGAGCCGCTGGTGCTGGTCCGCGGCGAAGGTTCGTGGTTATGGGACTCCGAGGGACGGCGCTATCTGGACGGGAATTCGTCGATCTGGACCAACATCCACGGCCACGCCCACCCCGCGATCAATGCGGCGATCGGCGCGCAGCTGGAAAAGGTGGCGCACACCTCGTTTCTCGGTTTCACCCACCCGCTGGCGGCGCGACTGGCCGAGCGGCTTTGTGGGTTCTTCCCTGAAAAAACGTTAGAACGCGCTTTCTTTTCCGACGATGGATCAACCGCGATTGAGTGCGCGTTGAAAATGGCGGTGCAATACCGGCAGCAGACGGGCGATCCCGAGCGCAACGGCTTTGTCGCGTTTGCGAATGGCTACCACGGCGACACGCTGGGCGCGGCCTCGCTGGGTGGAGTGGGGCGGTTTTTCGAGCGCTTTCGCGGCAGAGGTTTTCCGGTCCAGCATGTCGCGTCGATGGATGAACTTCGGGAGTTGGCGACAGGGAACATCGCGGGAATTGTCATCGAGCCGCTGATCCAAGGGGTCAACGAGATGCGTCTGTGGCCCACGGGCATGCTCGCCGAACTGCGGCAGTGGTGCGACGAAACGGGAACGCACCTTATTCTCGACGAGGTGATGACGGGCTTTGGCCGCACGGGCAGTCTGTTCGCTTGCCAGCGCGAGAACGTGATTCCCGATTTCCTCTGCCTCGCGAAAGGCCTGACGGGCGGTTATCTGCCGCTGGCCGCCACCCTGACTACTGGGAAAATTTACGACGCCTTCCTCGGCACGGCGGATCGCGCTTTCTACTACGGCCACAGTTACACGGCGAATCCGCTCGGCTGCGCCGCCGCGCTGGCCAGTCTGGATTTGTTTGAGCAGGAAAGGACGCTCGATCACCTGCCCGCGAAAATCGCGCATCTCGCCAGCGCTCTTGCGGCTTTGAAATCACGTCACCCGCTGATTCACGAGATCCGCCAGTGTGGATTCATCGCGGGCATCGAGCTGCGCCGCCCCGACGGCGAGAAGTTTCCGCCCAGCGAGCGGTTTGGCGAAGCGATCTGCCTCGCCACCCGCGACCACGGCCTGCTGACGCGGCCGATCCTCGACACGATCGTCCTCATGCCGCCGCTGTGCACGAGCATCGAGCAAATCGACCACGCAATCGAAGCGCTGGATCGTGCACTGGGTTGAGGCGCGAGCGCTGACTTGCTTTTCCGCACGAATTTGGGTACAGTATTGGATTTCCCAAGGCAGAAACCCTTTACGGAAAACCGTCCGATGCTCGCCCCACTCACACTCCCCACCGACTACGGCCACTGGCTCAAGAGCCTGAAATCCCGCATTGCGACCGCGCGCCAGCGGGCCGCGCTCACGGTCAACCAAGAGCTGATCCAGCTGTATCATTCAATCGGCAAAGACATCCTCCAGCGCCAAGCCAACGAAGGCTGGGGTGCCAAGGTAATCCAACGCCTTTCCCGCGACCTCGGCGAGGCGTTCCCCGACATGAAGGGGTTCTCTGCCTCCAATTTGAAATACATGAGGTTTTTTGCGGAGTTGTGCCCCAACCTTTTAATTGGTCAGCAGGCTGCTGACCAATTGCCTTGGTTCCACATTGTCAGTCTTTTGACGAAAATCGACGATCCTATCGAGCGCGAATGGTACGCCGAGCATGCCGTCGCAGAAGGCTGGTCACGGCAGACACTGGACAGCCATATCCGAAACCAGTTCCACCTCAGACAGGGCACCGCGATCAACAACTTCGAGCGCCACCTGCCCGCGCCTCAAGCCAAGCTCGCGATGGCGGTGCTGAAAGATCCGTATTTGTTCGATTTCATCGGCCTCGGCGATGAGGCGCACGAACACGACATCGAAAACGCGTTGATCCGCCACATCATGCGCTTCCTGTTGGAAATGGGGGCGGGGTTTGCGTTCCTCGGTCGCCAATTCCGGATCGAAGTCGGCGGCGACGAGTTTTTCATCGACCTGCTTTTCTATCACACGCGACTGAAATGCCACGTCGTCGTGGAACTCAAGGCGGGCGAATTCAAACCCGAGCACACGGGCAAGCTCAACTTCTACCTCGCAGCCGTAGATGCCCAGATCAAGGCCGCAGACGACAAGCCCACGATCGGCCTTCTGCTCTGCAAAAAGAAAAACCACCTCGTCGCGGAGTACGCGTTGTCGGGAATCGAGAAGCCCATCGGCATCTCCGAATACCAATTGGTCCGCGCACTTCCCAAGCCGCTCGACACCAGCCTGCCGAGCATCGAGGAGATCGAGGCGGAGCTGAAAGGCTATGCTTCGAGTTTACCGGATGACGACTCCGCTTAGACGGATGTCGTTACCGAGCTGCAAGTACTCGATTTCCTTCAGGCGCAGCGATTCCTTCAATCCCACGCCGGCAAGGCCGGGCGAGGGGCCGCCGCACAGCATCGGCGCGTAATAGATAGCGACCTCGTCAACCAAGCCCGCCTCGAACAGCGCGGCGGAAAAGACGCCGCCTGCTTCCACCATCACCGAGAGGACGCCTTGTTCGCTCGTGAGATTTTGCAGGGTTCCGGCGAGATCGGCGCGAGGGCGGATCAGAGTGCGTTCCCGCGATTCGTCGGCGAACAATGGCGCATCCTGCGGCAGTGATTCCGGGCGGTCGGTGGCGATGACGCGCCACGGTTGCAAGCGGCCTTCGAGCAACTCGGGGACGCGGATGGTGAGGGCGGGCTTGTCGCGGCGCACGGTTTCGCCGCTGGTGAGAATGGCGTCGACGCGGGCGCGGAGTTTTTGGACATCGGCACGGGCGAGTTCGCCGGTGAGCCACTGGCCCTCGCCAGGTGGGCGGGTGATTCTGCCATCCAGACTCATCGCGGATTTCCAGATCACCCATGGCAGACCTGTCTCGCGGACTTTGAAAAACGGCCGTAGCAAACGCCCCGCCTCTTCCGTGCAAACTCCAGCAAGCACCTCAATGCCCGCCGCTTTTAACAGCGCGTCGGCGCGGCCGGCGTGGCTCGGATTTCGGTCGACGCAGGCGTAAACGACGCGCGAAATTCCTGCGTCGATCAGGCCCTGCGTGCAGGGCGGCGTGCGACCGTGGGTGGAGCAGGGTTCCAAGGTGATGTAAACCGTGGCACCTCTAACCGCTTCCGCGCCGTGGTGCTGATAGGCGTCTGCCAGTGCCTCGCGCTCGGCGTGCGGTTGGCCGGCCGCGCGGTGCCAGCCGCAGCCTAACACTTCGCCATCTTTCACGATCACTGAGCCGACGGGGGGATTCGGCGCGGTGCGACCGATGCCCTTGCGGGCCTCCTCCAAGGCGAGGTTCATCCACCGCGTGTCTTCGTTCATGGGGTGAGTTTCGACGGAGTGGTGTTGGGGAAACGGATCCCGGATTCCGCAAAGCCTTTTTCAATCATGAAGCGCATGTCGCTGGCCACAACGTTGGCGTTGGTTTTGTCGTTGAACTCGGTCCAGTAATAGATCGCGAATTCGAAAGCGTTTTCGGCAAAATCCTCGAAGGTCACGATCGGGGCGGGCTCCTTCAAAATCAGGCCATGCCGCTCAGCACACGCTTTAAGGATCTCGCTCACCTCCTGCGGGGACGAGCCAAGGGCAACGTGCACCTTGAGCGTTCGCCGAACGCGGCGATTGGCGAGCGTGAGATTGGTCACTCGGTTTTCGAGGAACAGCGAGTTGGGGACGAGGGTTTCCTTGCCGTCGTCACCATGAAGCACGGAGGAGCGCGTGTTGATTTCCGTGATCGTCCCTGAGATGCCTCCCACGTCCACGATGTCGCCGACACGGATCTTTCTCTCGAAAAGCACAATGATGCCGCTGATGAAATTTTTGATCAGCGTCTGCGTGCCAAAACCCAGTCCGATGACCAAGGCGCCGCCGAGGAAGGCGAAGATCGTCAGCGGGATTTCCAGATAGTGCAGGGTGGCGACCGCGAGAAGAAATCCAACTAAGATCATCAGCCAATTACTCAAGGTCCGCGCTTGAGCTTCCGCGAGATAACCGTGCTCGACGACCGCCGCTTGCAGCCGATTCTTGATGCGGTTCAAGATGTAATAGGCGATGCCAAAAGAAAAGATCGCGACGAAAAAGTCTCCCAAGGTGACACTCCGTTTTTCAGTGATTGGCAAGCCACCGATCATCACGGTGTCATCGTATTGGAAGACGACGAAGGTCCAAATCTGTTTCAAAAATCGCCAAGTTGAGCTGGCGGCGGTCGAGAGGGTTTCAGTCAGGGGCGCACTGGTTTTTGACTGATCCCATTCGGCAAGCCAGCGCTTGAGCATCCGTCGTTGCGACGACACCGACTGCGCCAAGCGTTGCTCTACCGCCAGCTTGTCCCAGAGCGCGGCACGCTGATCGTTGATCGGCACCAAGCGCGGATCCTCTGCTGCAATCGAAGTGGCGCGGGATTCCTGTTTGCTGATATCGGCATTGATCGCGGCGAGTTCATTCGCGGCGACGACGTCCCATGCCGTTAGCCGATCGTAATTCAGGCGCAAGGAACGCAGCGCGTCCTCGTTGGCGGTGTGAGCCTTGTGTTCGGTGAGTGTTTTCCGGTACTGATAGTTGTCGGGCCAAAACGATTCTAACTGGCTGAGGGATTCCAGCGTTTCGGCGATGAATTGCAGTGCCTCAACCCGCGTTTCCGCAGCTTCGACTTTGAGGGTGGCGATGGAGACGTCGGGTGTTGGCTGAGGGGCTGCACTTTCGGTGGTCGGTTTAAGAAGGGAATCGAGCGCGGCTTGCAAACGGGTTCGGTTCGCGATCGCGTCCTGTTGGAGCTTGCGAGTGGCGGCGATTTCCTTGCGCAACATCGCTTGACGGTCTGCTGCTGCCTTTCTGACTTGGGTCACTTCTTCTTCGTTGAAAGTGGAGTGCTTTTTCGCCACCGCGATTTGGCGATTGAGCAGCGAGAGCTGGATTCTCGCAGTCTCCGCCTGATCTTGAAGCAGACTGACGTTGCTCTGCAGTGAGGTCGCTCGCAGGGCCAGCACGCGCGATTTCGCCCGATCCGTCGTGATCCGCCATTTGGTCGCGCTGTCGTCACTGGGGTTGCGCGCCGCTTCGGTTGCCGTCCGGCGGATCGACTCTTCGGCCAGTCTCGCTTCTTCCTGAATTCCTGAGAGGGTGCGCCCGAAAAGTTCTAATGACGATTGATAAGACGCCAGCTTGTCCTTGATCGCATCCTGTTGGTTGACCAACTCGTCGAGCATCAAAATGGAAAACGGCGGCTTCTCTGAAAATCCAGTCCACTGCGCATTGGCCGTGCGGGCCGCATCGAGCGCCTTGTGCGCTTCGCCCATGCTGGCGAGAACTTTGAGATGGCGATTGGCCGTGAGGATGGTCTGCTCTAGAAAGCGACGATGATCAGCGAGCGCTCCGGAATCAACGCCAGGTGGCAGTTGGGTTTCAGCGCCGGGCTCGTTGAGTCGGGCCAGCGCGGCCCGAGCTTCCTTGATCCAGAGTTGCAGTCGCGCCTCGGTTTCTTCCGGTTTTTCCGAG
>CALPMD020000071.1 GCA_943324575.2 Akkermansia muciniphila | reverse complement strand
ATCGGCACCGAGCACTTCGGCAGCGTCTGCGGGAAGTCGCCATGCCCCACGATGATTGTAGGCGCGAATGCTGTCGGAACTTTCGCGCATCAGGACGAGCGGTACGCCCGCGGTTTTCACCAGTGCGTTGGCGTAGGTTTGCAACTCAGGCGCGGGAAGAAGGATTGGCAAATAGAGATGGCCGACGGGTCCCATGGCGGTGATGACGATCTGACTTGTGGGATCGGGAACGGCGGCGGCTTCGCGGCGGGGTGGTTTCATGCCGGCAAAAAAGCGCCAGCGTTCGATTGTGTGGCCGATCGTTTCTGGTAGTCGGCTCATCCAGATTTCCCGACCCGCTAGGGAACCGTGAGAAAAGACTTCGCGCACGGCCGCATCGATTTCACGGCCGTATTTCTTGGCAAAGGGAATCGTTCGCTCCTGGCCGTGGTCAGAAAAAACGATCCACTCGTAGTCGCGGCAAACCGAAAAGTCCGCGGCACGACAAATATCGCGCACGGCGCGATCGATACCTTTGAGCGTCCAATGGGCAAATGCCGAGTCGGGCCCGCGGCGGTGCGCCTGTTCGTCATAGCCGAGGAAGTTGGCGTGGATGACCTGCACGCCGCATTCGATGTCGAGCAAGACCCGAAAACGAACCAGCTCCCGCAATAAAATGCCAAAAAAGACGCGCGCGGGGACAAAGCCGAACTCGTGGTAGAAAGTTTCCCGCTGGAAAAGCCCCCTAACAGCGTCCATGATGGCGAGGCCGAACTCTAACAAGATGAGCGCGAAAATCCGCAGAAGCGTCGGCGTGTAGACCCCAACGAGCAGCAGCCATTTGCAGGGCCAGAATCGACGAAGGATTTCGCGGAACGCGGTGTCTTGCGAGCAATAGCGGGAGTCTTCGGCACCCGCGCGGTAAATATCCAAGTAGGCGCGCCCGCCCTTCAACAGAGGATCGGGGCAGCGGCTCTCCAGCTCTTTTTGAATCTCCGCTGACGCAGTCGACTCGTACATCCGGAAGACCTTGCCGGATTTCCGCCGCAGGAATTCGAAGCTCGGCACGGCGGTGCGGACACCAAAGAAGATCTCGCCTTGGACTGCTGGAGTCGTTGACGGCAGACCCGAATAAAAATCCTCCAGCTTGAAATGTCCGCGGCGCATCAATCGGGCGAGAAACGGCATTCTGCCCTCTTTTACCGCAAGCTCCATCTGCGTGCGCGACAGCCCGTCGATCTGAATCAGGATCAGTCCCGGCTCGTCGGCCTCGCCTTTGGGCGGCTTGATGCCAAGCAGGCGTGCGAGCCAATGCGTGCGGCGAAATTTTTGCCGCAACCATCTCAAGCGATTACCGATGTTGCTAATCAAGGGAATTTTTGATCGCTGAAGTTTGAATCACAGCGGCTGAGGCGGCCGACATTTTTTCCCGCAGCAGATCCCACTCGGTGTGAATGCCGGTGAGGAATTGATCCCAAGGCTTGAGGTTCGCCGGTGACGGCGGGGTGTGGCTCGCGATCAATTGCGCGTAACAATCCAGTAAGCTCTGGGCACAGAGATCTGCGCTGTAAGCTGCGGCAGCCTGACGCGCATGTTCCGAACAATATCGTGTCAGTTCGGGATCGTGCACAATGCAGTTCAGCGCAGTTGAAAAATCACGAATGGTGGCATGCCCGCTTAGAAGCAAACCGTTCTCCTCATCCTTGATGATTTCCCGCACGCCGGGACCATCGATGGCGATCACAGGCTTGCCCGACGCCATCGCCTCCGCGAGCACGAGACCCTGCGTCTCAGACTGGGAGGCAAAGACAAACCAATCCATCGCGGCGTAGGCATCGGCAAGGTCGGTGCCCGTTTTGGTACCCACCGCGCGGATCTGATGATTGCTGGCGCTCTCATTAAGAATGGCCAGCATCGCTTCGCGATCCTCACCATCTCCCACGATCAGGAAAACGGCATTGCTGTCATCCCGAAGGCAGCTGGCCACAGCCTTTGTTAGAAAGGTGAGATTCTTCTCTTCCGCGAGACGGCCGACGTGGCCGATGACTTTGGCGTCGGGCGGAATGTCGGCCATTTCACGGAATCGCTTGCCATCGCCGCTGGCATAAAGTGCGACGTCGATGCCTGTGGGAATCACCGCGATCGGCGTGACGACTTCGCGCTCCCGTAACAAGCGTGCAATACTTTCACTGGGGGCGATGATTTGGTCACAGAGGTTGCAGTAATCCGTGGCCAACTGAATCGCCACGCGCTTCAAAGCGGGCGAATCCAATGGCACATAGTGGGTGTAGCGTTCGTAGAGTGTGTGGTGGGTAAAGACGATGGGCACACGCATTTTCCGAGCCTCACGCAAGGCCGAGTCCCCGAGTAAGAATGGATGATGACTATGAATGATGTCGGGCGAAAAATCCTTGATAAACTCCCGAATCAAGTTGGGAACTGGCAACTGCAAAGGGAAGTCGCTGCCGTTGAAGTGCTGGATGGCCGGGACGCGCAAAACATTGGGAGAAGGCTCTGCGCCATCGAACGCGGGCGCGATCACCCGAACTACGTGTCCCTGCTTGCGACAAGCATCTTCCATGGTTTTCACCGCCCTTGCCACGCCGCCGACGTGAGGCAGGTAGCTATTGCTGAACATCGCGATTTTCATAATTTTTGAAGTTGGAATCTGCAAACCGAAGGGTCTGCCTCGATGACTAAAAATCCAGGCACTGCAATCTTGATGTGCGGGCCATCTCCTCGCCACTGCGTGGATAACATCAGCTCCTGACCTTCAAGACGCACAGTGATCGAGCCCCACGCGGTGTGTGTCGGCCCGAAGCTAATTTCGCTGCCGCCCGCCAGCCACTCGGGAAGAATGCCGGAGCCGATCACAAGACCGTCGACCTCTTCGCGCACAAAGCAGTTTCGCATCATCATGATCCACTCCGCCGCAGCCCACCCATGCTGGCCATCGCCCATGCAGCCTCCCAGCGTCTGCGGGTGAATGGCTTCGGGCCATTGGCCGGTGGGTGACGCCAGCTCCGCCACACTGCGCAAAAGCGCGGCGAAGCGAGGATCGCCGGCTCGCAGCAAGGTCTGCGCAAGGTCGAGCGTAAGATAGGCGTTGATCCCGGAGTGGATCATTTCTTGAAAAAACCCACCCCGCTGGAAACAGCTCCCGATCAGAAACTGTGCTGTTTTTGCCAATCTCGACTCACTGGGTGGGTAAAGTTGAAGCGGGTAATCCGCGACCATCGACCCGATCGCGCCTGCATCCATCCGCCGCCCGGGTGCCGCAGGAATCGCCCCTTTTGAACGTGAAACAGGAATCGAAGCAATGCTGGCTTCGAGGCTTCGGGTGTAATCGGCGGCAAGCGTTTCGGCATCGTCCGCCATGGCCGTATCGCCGTTTTTTCGCCAATAACCCGCCATCGCTTTCAATCCGCCGCAGGCCCAAAAATCGTCCCAATAGTAGTAGTCATTAGGCCCTAGATGCTCGGCGCTGAAGCCGGCGGGCAAGAGACCACGCGTCGCCATCGGCGCGTTTGCCGGACAGCGCTTCTTTGCCAGCCAGCGCATTCCCTTGCGCAGCGACAATTCCAACTCGCGGCTCAACCGTCTCCCCGACAACTCCGCGAAGCGAGCGGCAATCCACAGCACTTGGCCGTTGGAATCCCACTCGCCCTCCTGCGATAGAAAATAGCCCGCGTGATTTTGCCGCGATGGAAAGCTGGCCAAAATCCGTTCGGCGCGGTCGATCTGACCGATGGCGATGAGCGGATGCAGCATCAAGCAAGCATCGCGAAACCAGAAGCGACGATAGGTATACGGCCCGGGTACCAACTCATCCGCGGAAAGCAGGATCAGGGTTCGCACTGCTGCGGCGTAGAGGAATTGCATCCGCTCATCGGGCAGGACGAGCTCGGCGGTATCTTGAACGGCTTCCCGCCAAGTCAGGCGGGTATTTGCCGCAGTCGCCAAACTCTTGAAATCGCGCTCCAAGGTCACGCTCACCTTCAACTCGCGTGGAGATTGTGCACGAAGTCGGAAGAGTGCGGCCGCGGTCGCCATCCCGACACGGCAGTTGACCTCATGCGGTTCGATCTTTTCCGAGGCATTCAAATCCACATCGCCTTCGGCATAATGGGCCATACGGATCGAATCTGGCCGTTCTTCCAGTCGCACGCTCGCTTCCTCATTGACGCGAAATGCATTAGCCGTCGCATCCAGCTCGATGCGTTCGATGAATTGCACTCCTTCTGGATTGTAAGGCCGCACTGCGACCACCACCCACCCGTCCTCATTTGACGTTGCGGAAACCTCCGTACAAACTTCCGCTGACCCCGATTCCGTGGGCACCATGCGCGTGGCGAGTTCGAGATGCAGCCCCTCCTTTTCACACGTCGTCACGACCTCCAATGTGGGACTAAGCCGCAGGCGCTGGCTCACCGCTGCATCATCGAGCTTACTGGGCAACAGACGCCGTCCACCATCCGTCACAATCCAGAAGTCGAGCGACCAGCCATCATGCAATGGCGTGACTAAGCCGCGGGGATCAACAATCGGATAGATGGGGAGTCCGGGCAGGCCCACCGCCGTCCAATTGCGGTGAGTCAGATTGATATGACTGAAAGAAAACGCCCGCGGCACAAATGACGGGTCCGCTGGGTTAAACTGTCGCTCCACCCAGTAGGGCCAGACCCAGTCAAGATTGTGCTGAATGGCTCTGGCATTCACCAGTCCGCGGGCGTGAAAAATGATGCCAGCCCGGAGTAATTCCAGCGGCTCTGCGACTTCAGACGGTTGTGAAAAGCGGCGCATTCGCGCCAACAATGTCGCGGGATCGAGCACGCCATAGCGCCTCGCGGCATGTTTCACCAAAAAATTCCATGGCAGACATCGCAACATACATTCGCTTGGGGGGTAGCGTGGGAATGCGAACTGCAGGGTCGTATGACCAAGAATTCACGACTCATTAAAATAGCCCACTTTAAGGGTAGTGCAACTGCTCTCCCGACCCCTCGCCTGAAAAAATTGATTTCCCCAGTGACCCAACGCAGGAATCGACAGCCGCGTACGGTGCGCTAAACTCCCCAGCGAATGACATTGAAGGAACTGGGATGGGACACGGATTTTGAAAAAGCCTTCGCGGCATACAGCGGCAAGGGCTGGGTTCCTGCGCGGCTCATCCGCGAGACCGTGATTAATTACGGTGCCTTCATCAAAGGTGGCGAGGAAATCGACGTCATCCTCTGCGGTCGCGTCTGGCACGAGGCCACTTGCGACGCGGATCTGCCTGCCGTCGGCGACTGGGTGGCTGTCGAACTGGGCGATGAAAACCAGCCCCACGTCATTCGCGCGACCTTGCCACGGCGCACTTGCTTTTCCCGTAAAATGCCAGGCAACAGCTCGCAGGCCCAAGTCATCGGCGCGAACATCGATTACGTGGCGGTCGTTACCGATGCGGGGCCCGATTACAACATTCGGCGGATGGAACGCTATTTCATGCTCATCGGCCGCAGTGGTGCGAAGGCGGTGGTCCTGGTGAACAAGTCCGACCTTTTCCCGATCGAACAAAGTCAGGCCGCCGCCGCAGAAATCGCCGCGCTGTGGGATGGCGCCAGCGTCCACGTGACCAGCGCGGTGAGCGGTCAGGGCCTGAAAGTTCTCAAAAAATACCTCAAAAAAGGCATCACCATGTGCGTCGTTGGATCGAGCGGCGTGGGCAAGTCCACCCTCGTCAATCAGCTTTACGGAGACGAATGGCAGTGGACCAGCGAGTGCAATGAAATCACGGGCAAGGGCCGCCACACCACCACTTCTCGCGAACTTGTGCCCCTACCCGTCACGGGCATGCTCATCGACAACCCCGGGATGAGGGAAATCCAGATGTGGACTGACGAGACGACTCTCCGCGACAGTTTCGCCGATGTCGCTACGCTGACGTCCGACTGCAAATTCTCTGACTGTAGCCACCGGAAGGACGCCCACTGCGCGATCCGTGCGGCGGTGGACGGCGGCACCCTCGATCCCGCTCGTTACGAAAACTTCCTCAACCTCGAAACCGAAATCGCCGCGCTGAAAAAACGCACCGAGAAGCGCCAAATGGCCGTCGAGCGCTGGGCCAAGCGCAACAGCGTTAAAGCAAGAAATCTCAACGACCGCATCCAGTTAGAAAAGGACGTGCGGGGGGATCTCTGACCACCCACTTCACTTATGAAAAACTCATTTCAGCGATGGCTGGCTCCTCTCCTTGTTCTGCTGGTTTTTTCCTCGCAGGTGCAGGCGCAGATTCCAGGACTGCCCACCAAGGCGGTGGCGACGGAGCAAGCGCCTATCTCGGAAAAACCGGAAGAAACCGAGGCGCGACTGCAACTCTGGATCAAGGAAGCTCGGGCCGCGCTGGCCCGACTCAACGAACCCGGTGCTGAAACCCAACTGCCACCCGGCGTTGATTCCGGAGCGCTCGCTGATCATCGTCGCTTTCTAGAGCAGACCATCCTCACGGCCAATCGCCATCTCAAAGTTCTCGCCAGCATGGGCGAAGCGCGCAAGGCGCTCGATGCGGCCCGCACGGCCAATGCGCAGTGGACTGGCTTTTCAGAGAAGCCGCCGTTTTCCATTTTGATGCT
>CALPMD020000070.1 GCA_943324575.2 Akkermansia muciniphila | reverse complement strand
GGTGGGGATGATTTTACTGCCGCTGGCCGGTGTGGGACTGGGGGTGGAGCTGCTAGGTTGGGTGTGGGGAAAGTCGCTGCGGTGGCAGCTAGGTAGGCGTGGTGCGTGGGCGATCTTTTGGCTGCTGGTCGGATTCTGGATATTGCGCAATATCCCGGGTTGGCCCCTGACAATGCTGGCACCACGATAAAGGGGGGAAGATGATTTCTTGGGTTGGGTTATGGGTGGTTCGATGTTAGGATGCAGCATGGAACTCGCCGAAGTCACCTGTCCCACCTGCTTTGAGGTTTTTGAAGTCGCCGTGCCGCACCCCGATGAGATGCCTGCGGAGGTGGATTACGATTGTGAAATCTGCTGCCGACCAATGCTGATCGTCTTCACCAAAGACGAAATCTATGCCCAAGGACTGGGAGATTGATGAGGAGGGCAGGTGTCGGCGAAGCTCAGTCTTTGCGGGTGAGTTCGACAAAGACGTCCTCCAGGGTGGCGACATGCCGGAAGAGGGAGCGCAGAGGCCAGCCGTGTTTCGCGGCGACGTAGGCGATGTCGGCACGAGCGTCGGCGCCTGAATCGATCCAGACGGTGAAGCGGGTCCATGCCTCGTCGTGAGGTTCGGAGGTGACTTTCTTAATCGAGTCGAGTTGCTGGATCGCCGTAGTGACGATCTGGGGATCGGCTTGGATTTCGACTTGGATGCGCCCAGCGGCCCGCATTTGGCTAATGAGGTTAGCGGGGGTGTCAGCAGCTTTGATTCGGCCGCCATCAATGATAATGACCCGGTTGCAGGTCATTTCCACTTCGGAGAGGATGTGGGTGGAAATGAGGACGGTGTGAGATTGGCTGAGATGGCGGATGAGTTCGCGGATCTGACGGATTTGGTTGGGGTCGAGGCCGTTGGTCGGCTCGTCGAGGATGAGTAGTTCCGGGTCATGAACCAGAGCATCGGCGAGGCCGACGCGCTGGCGGTAGCCTTTGGAGAGAGTTTTGATCATTTTCCGGCGGACATCGCCGAGGCCGCAGGTGTCGATGACCGAATTGACGCGGCGGTGGGTGTCGCTGAAGCCCAGGCCTTTGATATTCGCCCGGAATTTAAGGTACTCGCGCACCCGCATGTCCTCATAGAGCGGAACGTTTTCGGGCATATAGCCGATTTTGCGGCGCGCTTCGATCGATTCGCGGAAAATATCGTGGCCTGCGATGGTGGCGGTGCCGGAGGTGGGCGGTAGATAACCGGTGAGCATCCGCAGCGTCGTGGTCTTGCCGGCACCGTTAGGCCCCAGAAAGCCTACAATCTCGCCTCGGTCCACGGAAAAGTCGATGCCGCGGACGGCTTCGTGACGGGCGAAGCGTTTGGTGAGTTGGTTGACTTCGATCATGGGATAAAACGGGGAAAGATTTCTGGTAGAAATTGGCCTGCACGATTGACGTTGCAGCGCATGCCCTTTAATGAAGCGCAGTGCGTGGCGGGCCAAGCGGGAAATTCGCGGGCACGCTTCATAATTTTACCCGTTTATCATGAACTCTTCGGTTTCGGCGCGACAAAACGCAGATTTGATGGAATCCCAATATGCCCAATGGTGCGAAGACCCTCTCTCGGTCGATGCCACCTGGGCTGCATTTTTTCAAGGATTTGAGCTAGGATCGGCCCAAGTGAGGCGTAAAGAGGAAGCGATTGCTGCAGGGGTATCGGTTTCCGGTGCGCCAGCATCAGATGCAGACTTGGCGTTTTTTGGCAGAGTGGTGAGCTTGATTTATAATTACCGCACGCTCGGTCATACTCAGGCGAATATCAATCCGCTAGAAGACGAGCCAGAGCACAATCCGCGTTTGCAGATCGACCAGTTCGGACTGAGCACGGCGGATTTGGATCGCATGGCGTGGAATTCGTTCTTCCGTCACGGGGATAAGATGAAGCTTGGCGAGATGGTGGATGCCTTGAAGGCGACTTACTCGGGCAAGATCGGCTTCGAGTTCATGCACATTCACAACACGACCGTCCGCCACTGGGTGCGCGAGCGGATCGAAGCCCACGCGATACGCCGCGACGAGTCGCCGCAAATGAAATTGAATTCGCTCTGCTGGGTGTTGGAGGCCGAAGCCTTTGAAAACTTTCTCGGCAAGCGCTTCCTCGGCGAAAAACGTTTCTCCAACGAAGGTGGCGAAGGCGCGATGATCATCCTCAACGCGATCCTCGAAGCTTGTCCCTCGCACGGCGTCAAGGAGATCGAAATGGGCATGTCGCACCGCGGGCGGATGAATATCCTCGCCAACTTTGTCCGGAAGTCGCTCACCACCGTCCTTTACGAGTTCACGCCCAACTATGAGCCCGACCTGGTTGCTGGCGATGGCGATGTGAAATATCACCTCGGCTACGAAAGCATCCGCGAGCTCAACGACGGCAAGGTCCGCGTCAGTCTGGCTGCTAATCCGAGCCACTTGGAAGCCGTCAACTCCGTCGTCGAAGGCAAAACCCGCGCCCGCCAACGTGTGTTGAGCGAAGGCAGCGGTGAGATCGACCGCAAGCAGGTGCTGCCGATTCTGCTGCACGGCGACGCCGCATTCGCGGGCCAAGGATCGGTCGCGGAAGTGCTCAATCTTTCCCAGCTCAAAGGCTACCGCACGGGCGGCACGATCCACTTGATCATCAACAACCAGATCGGTTTTACCACGGTTCCTGCCGACGCGCGGTCGTCCGCCTATGCGACGGACGTGGCGAAGATGATCGAAGCACCGATTCTCCATGTGAATGGCGAGGAACCGATGGAACTTTACTGGGCATCGGTATTTGCTCTCGAGTTCCGCCAGAAGTTCGAGCGCGACATCGTCATCGACATGTATTGTTACCGTCGCCAGGGCCACAATGAGGCCGACCAAGCGGCGTTCACCCAGCCAACGATCGCCAAGAAAATCGCCGATCGCCCGACATTCGGCAACATCTACAAGCAGCAGCTTGTCGCGCAGGGCGTCATCAGCCAAGCGGATCTGGAGTCACTGGAGCAGTCGATCTGGGATAAGCTGGAAAACGGCTATCAAAAGATGCTCGAGTTGCAGGAGGCGGGCGACCGCACCGCATTCAGTGGCTCGACCGGCGTGGTCCAGCCCGCTTATTCCCACGCGCCAGTCGCGACTGGGGTGAGCCAGGATACGCTGCAAAAAATCGGCCGCACGCTCACCACCATTCCAAGCGATTTCCATCTGAACCCAACGCTGGAAAAGCGTTTCATCCCACGCCGTGTCGAAGCGCTGGCGAATGGCGGACCGATCGACTGGGCCTTTGCCGAGTCCCTGGCCTTTGGTTCCTTGTTGTTGGAAAATACGCCGGTGCGGTTGTCGGGGCAAGACTGCCGCCGCGGTACCTTCTCGCACCGCCATGCGGTTTTCTACGACTATGAGACGCGCGAGCGTTACATCCCGCTGGAGCACCTCGACCCCACTCAAGCGAAGTTCTGCGTACACAATTCCTTCCTTTCTGAATTTGCAGTACTCGGCTTCGACTACGGCTATTCGCTGTCCTATCCGAGCATGCTCACCTTGTGGGAAGCTCAGTTCGGCGACTTCTCCAATGGTGCGCAGGTCATCATCGACCAATTCATTTCATCGGCCGAGTCGAAGTGGCAGACGCCCAGCGATTTGGTGATGCTGTTACCGCACGGCTACGAAGGCATGGGTCCTGAGCACTCCAGCGCCCGTCTCGAACGTTTCCTCCAGCTATGCGCCGAGAAGAACATGATCGTCGGCAACTTCACCACGCCGGCTCAGTACTTCCACGCGCTGCGCCGCCAGAAGCATCGGGATTTCCGCAAGCCACTGATCTTGATGACGCCCAAGAGCCTGCTGGGCCGCCCTGAAGCCGTCTCCCCGGAAGCGGACTTCCTTGAAGGTAGCTGCTTCCAAGAAGTTCTGCCTGACACCAAAGATTTCGCCAATCCTGCCGACGTCAGTCGCGTGATTTTCTGCAGCGGAAAAGTGTATTACGATCTCGTCGCGCATCGTCAGGAAAAGGGCATCGAAAACGCGGCCATTATCCGCATCGAGCAGCTCTATCCATTCCATCGCGAATTGGTCAGTGCCATCATCAGCCAATACTCGAAGGCCACCAGCTTCGTCTGGTGCCAAGAAGAACCGCTCAACATGGGGGCATGGTCCTATATCTCCCCTCGCTTGGAAATGGCCGTGGGCAGTAAAATCCGCTATGCTGGCCGGGGAACTGCTTCCAGTCCCGCACCAGGCTCGAAGGCGATTCACTACCGCGAGCAAAAGCAACTCTTGGCTCAAGCCTTCGAAGTCTAAGTATCATTCCTTTTTTCCAACCCTCACACTGCTTCACTCATGTCACTCGACGTCAAAGTACCCGCCGCCGGCGAATCCATTACCTCTGCCAATGTTGCACGCTGGCACAAAAAAAACGGAGACGCTGTCAAAAAAGGCGAGATCCTCGTCACACTGGATACGGACAAGGTATCCAACGAGCTCGAGGCTGATGCCGATGGAACTCTTGAGATCCTAGTGGGAGAAGGCGAGGAAGTTACCATCGGCACGGTCATTGCCCGCATCATCAGTGGGGTGGCTGCGGTTTCTGCTCCCGCTCCTGTAGTTCAAGCTGCACCAGTGGCAGTTCCAGTGGCAGCTCCAGTGTCCGGTGCTGTCATCGAACTCAAAGTCCCCGCTGCCGGTGAGTCGATCACCTCGGCCAACGTCGCCAAATGGCGTAAAAACGACAACGATCTCGTGTCGAAGGGCGAAGTGCTCGTCACCCTAGAGACTGACAAGGTCTCCAACGAGCTCGAGTCACCTGCCGCGGGCCGTTTAAAGATCATCACGCCTGAAGGCGAAGAAGTCACGATCGGCACCGTTATTGCCACCATTGATACCAGTGTGACTTCGGGCAGCACAGTCGCACCGCCAGCACCCGCACCCGTGGCCGTCGCGCCAACTCCCGCACCAGTATCAGCGCCTGCTCCGACTCCTGTTCCTGTGGCGGCCCCTGCATCTGAAAAGCCAGACTTCACCATGGCCGTCGCCCCTTCAGAGCGTCCTTCTACGGTTGCTGTGACTGAGGGTCGGACCACGCGTAAGAAGATGTCGATGCTGCGCCGTAAGATTGCCACGCACCTCGTCAACGCTCAACAAACGGCTGCCATTCTCACCACCTTTAACGAGGTGGACATGACTGCGGTCATGGAGCTGCGTAAGCAAGTGCAGGAGGACTTCATGAAGAAGCACGGGGTCAAACTCGGCTTCATGTCATTCTTTGTCAAAGCGGTCGCCCAAGCGCTCAAAGACGTTCCCGCCATCAATGGTCGCATCGATGGTACGGACATCATTGAAAATCACTTCTACGATATCGGTGTGGCTATCGGCACGGAAAAAGGCCTCGTCGTCCCCGTGTTGCGCGATGCGGATCAGAAATCCTTCGCTCAGATCGAAAAGGACATTCTCGATTATGCCAAGAAGGCCAAGGATGGGAAAATCACCCTCGAAGACCTCACCGGGGGCGTCTTCACCATTTCCAACGGTGGCACCTACGGATCACTGCTCAGCACGCCCATCATCAACCCGCCCCAAAGCGGCATTCTAGGCATGCACACCATCCAGCAGCGCCCCGTTGCCCTGAACGGCCAAGTGGTCATTCGTCCGATGATGTACCTCGCCCTCAGCTACGACCACCGCCTCGTGGATGGCAAAGAGGCCGTGACATTCCTGATCCGCATCAAAGATAGCCTCGAGTCGCCGACACGGATGCTCTTGGAAATGTAAGGCTTTCCGGGGCTTTGAGAGTGCAGCGAGATCCTCCACTTGCCTTTGCTAACTGAAGGCTTGGTCAAGGGTGGGGAAGTCGTGACATTCCTGATTCGCCTCAAAGATCGCCTTAAGTCGCTTATGGTGGCTTGATCCAGTCATCGGATGGTGAACATGGAGTGTAGTTGATAGCCTAGCCTCCGGCTTACGAGGCGTGTTGCCTTCAACTGCAGGCAAGGTTGAGGATTGGCATTCCAGAGAGGTCTTAGGCGGAGGACTGCAGAGAATCTCCCAATCGCCCGAAAATTGGACCACTGCGTAAAGAATCGTTGCCACCATGGGTCGGGTCACTGCGATCGAAATTTTGAGGATTCCTGCGACCCACATGCTCAGCAATGAGAGGAGCGATGCCGTTGAGAATTTAGCCAGGTTTTCGATGCGTTGGCGGATGCCATCGTGTTCCGGGCGGCGGCGCACAAATAAAATATGGATGAGCTCTTTGGTGCGCTGCCAGTTGGACGCTTGCGGCACGGGTTCAGAACCCGCCTTGTCGGGGGCTGATTCTGCGCTGCGCGTGCTCGGGCTGACTCGGTGTCTGCGGCTTTCAATGCGCTCACCGAATGCTTCCCAGGATACGTGATTATTTTGGACTGCAGTCAAGCTGGCCACTTGATCGAGAAGGAAATCCGTATCGATGTGTATTTCTGAGTGCATGGGGGGAATGCGGTTCGGTTTGGTCCGAGGTGACGCTTTTGCAGCACCGACTGGATGAATCGAGGCATCCAGATAAAAGACGCCAGTATAACTCGGAATGCGGGAAAAATCAAAGAATCCTCACTCCTGCAGCGAGTTGGCCGCTTTGCCTGATGGCTTGGAGCAATGCTGCGACGCCTTGGAGCAATGCTGCGTCGCCTTGGAGCAATGCTGCGACGCCTTGGAGGAATGCTGCGACGCCTTGGAGGAATGCTGCGACGCCTTGGAGGAATGCTGCGACGCCTC
>CALPMD020000069.1 GCA_943324575.2 Akkermansia muciniphila | reverse complement strand
CTCGATCTGGGAAAACCCGAGTGGTTGACCCAAATCCAGCGCAACCCCGCCACGGCGGAACAGTTCCCGCGGGTGATCCGCCCCGATTTGATCCTGACCGATTCTGGTTTCGCCATGACCGAGCTCGACAGCGTGCCCGGCGGGATCGGTGTGACGGCTTGGTTGTCGCAAGTTTACTCTAAGGCGGGATTCGAGGTTCTGGGCGGGACCAACGGCATGACCGACGGTTTCCGATCACTGATGCCCAATGGCGGCACCGTACTGGTTTCCAAAGAGTCAGGCGACTATCGACCTGAAATGGAATGGCTGACCGGCCAACTGGGGGCAGCGTGGCAAGTCGCCTCTGCCGAAGGCTACGAGCCGGACAGCAAGGCGCTCTATCGTTTTTTTGAGCTCTTCGACTGGGAATCGATCCCTGCCGTTAAGGAGTTGGCCGCAGGTTCAGTTTCGGGAGAAATCCAGATCACCCCGCCATTTAAGCCGCATTTAGAGGACAAGCTCTGGCTGGCACTGCTTTGGTCGCCTGCGCTGAAGAAAGTTTGGGAACAAACACTGCGCGGCAGCCATCTGAGGCGCTTGCGCGAATTGGTGCCATTTGGCTGGGTCGTCGACCCGACGCCATTGCCGCCCCACGCCGCATTACCAAAAATCAACGTCCACGACTGGGAGGAAGTCGCCCAATTGAGCCAGAAAGACCGCCAGCTAGTCCTCAAGGTCAGCGGTTTTCACGAAACCGCATGGGGATCCCGCGGTGTATACATCGGCCACGATATGTCAGCCACTGAATGGTCGCAGCGGCTCCACGGGGCGCTCGACCAATCTGCCACACAACCTTGGATCGTCCAAGAATTTCGAGAAGGACGGAGAATCGAGCATCCTGTATTCCGAGATGACGGCACCGTTGAGATCATGCAAGGGAGAGTACGGCTGTGCCCTTATTTTTTCAGCGATAGCAGTGGCGAAACCACCTTCGGCGGCTGCCTAGCCACCATCGTTCCCGCAGACAAAAAGAAAATCCACGGCATGAGCGACGGGGTGCTAGTCCCGTGCGTGATCGGTTAATTGGTTAATGGGCATAAAAAAAGCCCGGTGTTTCCACCGGGCCAAAAACAACATCAAAAAACAAACCAATGAGAGGATCTGATTAAAATCAGATGATTCCCGCTTTTTTGAGCGTCACGAAAGCACCATTCTTGTTGATGGTCTTCAGTGCACGGCAGCTCAGTTTAATGCGGACAAACTTGGCAAGCTCTGGAACCCAGATGCGCTTGTTCTGCAGGTTAGGAGAAATCGTACGTTTCACCACTTTGGTGACGTGACGACCGATACCACCCTTTTTCTTGGCCAAACCTGAACGGTGAATTTTGCCGCCGGAGCGGACGCGGGTTCCTCGAATACTGCAAATGCGTGCCATAATAAAAATTTGTCGGGTTGCGGGACGCGGAGAATGGCCTCGTGAACCGATCCGTCAAGACGAATCCTGCTTTTTATTGATTAAAATTTCAAAAACGCTGTTTTCGCAGGCGATCGAGCCAATCTTCGGTATCACGGAAGATGGTCTCCTTTTTCTCGTCATACATCAGCAAATGGTACGCGTTCGGATAATTGTGGTAGGTTTTCGAAACGCGCCAAGGAATGCGGGCGACGAAGCCGCGGACGTCGGAATCGTTGTTAAAATAATCCTTCCCGCCATGTAGAATAAGGATTGGTGAACGAATGCTGGCCGCGCAGTCGTTCATACTGCGGATGTGACCCGAAAGTGCGCCGATCAGCCGCAGCGTGTACTCCTCCACGCTGTACGGATTCTTTTTGATCTGCTCGGCGTGGTGAGAGGTCTGCGTCATTTGCACATCCTGGCCGCCAGCCAGTGTTTCCAACGAAATTCGGGCCAGCGGCAGCGTTGTTGCTGCGATCTGCACCAGACCCGGAGTCCAAGCAGGAATATCATCCCGGAAACGGACAATCGGGGATGACAAGATCAGCCCATCGCAGGGCGGTAGATTCGCAGGTGCCTCCCGCCAAGCATGGGCGGCGATGAGTGCCCCCATGCTTTCCCCAAACCAGACGATCTGCGCATTCGGATGCCGCCCCTTCACCAATTGAGTAAAAGCAAACAGATCGCGATACCAGTCGCGCGGGTCACCAATGTCACCACGCCGCGCATAGATTGGATCGCCACCCTGCCCCCGCACCTCGTAAGCATAGAGCCCCGTGTTCGGCTGGTTTTGGAGCAGGTGATTGCCGAGGTTGGCGTAGTCGATCGAAGCTCCACAGAACCCGTGGACCCCAATAATCACCACATCGGGCTCTGTCTCCTTTGAGATCCACTTGCGATAGCCGAATGTATCGTCCCTCCCGACCAGCCCCGACTTTGCATCTGCCGCACCATGACCATTCACCAAGGACTTATCTTGAGCGCACGCGACCAGTAGCAACACACCCGCGCTGGCTGCCAGTACGAGGCGGAGTTGAGGTGCGAAATAGAAAACCACGCTCGAGTTTCGCAGAATTTGAAAATTCCGCAATCATGGATCCAGATCACGAGGATCGCTCCAATCACCCAATGGCAGATCGTGCTAGAACGCAATCCTGCCTTGCCGTAGCTGCCCGCGCCTGCTTCGATCGCCGCCCCTACCTGTTATTTTTATGGCCAACAAAGATGTCACTGATCCCGTCCGCATGGAAAAAATCGTCTCGCTGTGCAAACGCCGCGGCTTTATTTTCCAAGCTGGAGAGCTCTATGGCGGTCTGAATGGGTGCTGGGATTACGGCCCATTGGGCACTGAGCTGAAGCGCAATCTCAAGGACTATTGGTGGCGCAAAACGGTGCAAGAACGCGACGACGTGCTCGGCATGGATGGCGCGATTCTCACGATGGAGCAAGTCCTCACCTCTTCTGGCCATGTCGGCGGTTTCAGCGATCCGATGTGCGATTGTTTGCTTTCTCGCGCCCGCCTGCGCGCCGATCAGATCCCTGCGCAAGACGGAACGGCAGTTTATTTCTCAGGTGCCAAACATCCCGCGACAGGCTGGAGCATCGAGCGCTCCTTCGCTGTCCTGGTCGCAACCGGAAAGGATCCGATTGAATCCCACAAGACCGCACGCAAGTTTTACGCCGAACTCTTGCCCGACAAGAAAATCTCACCCAAGGAGATCGAGCTCACCGAGGACCGCCGCGAAGAGGTCGTCGGCACAACCAGCTTCAATCCAGAAAATGGCAGCCTCCTGACAGAGCCGCGCCAGTTCAACCTGATGCTGCAGACCAACTTCGGCGCCACAGGCGACCAGATCGCCTACCTCCGCCCAGAGACGGCGCAGTCGATTTTCTGCCAATACAAGAACGTGCTCGACTCCAACCGGGTCAAGCTGCCCTTCGGCATCGCCCAAACCGGCAAGTCATTCCGTAACGAGATCAACCCGCGCAATTTCACGTTCCGCTCGCGCGAGTTCGAGCAAATGGAGATCGAATATTTCTGCCACCCCGAAGATGGCATGCGTCTGACTGACGAGTGGCTGGAAACCCGCCTCAATTTCTATGGCGAAATCGGAATCCCACGCGAAAAGCTGCACATTCTCGATGTTCCTGATGGCGAGCGCGCTTTCTATTCCAAGAAAACCTACGACATCGAATACGAATTCCCCTTCGGCATTCAAGAGCTGGAAGGCGTGGCTTACCGCACCGACTACGACCTCGGCGTACACGAAAAAGGCGCAGGCAAATCACTCGTTTACTTCGACGAGGAGACCAAGGAGAAATTCCTCCCGCACGTCGTCGAGCCATCCGCTGGCTGCGACCGCACCGTCCTCGCGCTCATTTGCGAAGCCTTCGACGAAGAAACACTCATCGACGAAAAAGGCAAAGAGGACGTCCGCACCGTGCTCCGATTTGTCCCCCGCATGGCCCCCATCAAGGTCGGCATCTTTCCCTTGCTCAAGAAAAACGACGATCAGGTGCGGATTTGCCGTGAGATTCAAAAAACACTGCAACCGTGGATCAACGTCTTCTACGACGATGGCGGTGCACTCGGTCGCCGTTATCGCCGCCAGGATGAAGTCGGCACACCATTCTGTATCACCGTCGATTTCGAAACTCTGGGCGAACAAGGCGACGCGCTGAAAAACACAGTCACCGTGCGCCATCGGGACTCCATGGAGCAAGAGCGCCTGCCGATTAGCGGCCTGCTCTGCTGGTTGCTCGAGCGCGTCCGCTAAAAGGTGCGTCACTCAAATCAAGCCTGCGGCGGTGCACTGACTTGCAGCTTATCGATTTTGGTAAAATGAGGATCTGAAGTCAGCACCATCGTGCGAGAGATAAACCGTGAATCGGTGAAATTTCCGCCTCGCCCTGAGTTGATGAAGTGCTATAATGGAGATTTCCATGAAGCTTATCTCCATCAATGCAATCGCGGGCCTGCTTGGCAGCTGGCTGGCCACAGCCCAGCCGTCGCTGACGGTTTACAATCAGAACTTCGCGGTAGTGCGTGACCGGGTCGCGCTGGATCTGAAGGCGGGAGAAAACTCGGTCACCTACGCGGGTGCCACGCTGCATCTGGAGCCCGATTCGGTGGTGTTGCGCGATCCCAGTAAAAAGACCGATCTGCGCATCCTCGAACAAAGTTACCGTGCCGAAGTGCTGTCACAAGGTCTGCTGCTTTCGCTCAACGAGGGCAAGGAACTCGATTTCATCAATCGCGATCGAGACGGTCACGAGTCGACCGTGCGCGGCAAAGTCATCCGCTCTGGCTACACGCCCAACATACCTGGCAATGCTGAATCCAGTGGCTCGCCAATCATCGAGGTGGCTGGCCAGTTGCGCTTTTCACTGCCTGGCGAACCGCGTTTCCCGACCATGGGCGACGATGGCATTCTCAAACCAACGCTCACCTGGCAACTAACCAGCGACCGCGCCGCCAAGCTCGATGCCGAACTCAGTTATGTCACTGGCGGCATGAGTTGGTCCGCCGCCTACAATCTGATCTCGCCGGAAAAGGGCGACACCCTCGACATCGTCGGTTGGGTGACGATCGACAATCAATCGGGTACGGCCTTTGAAAACGCGTCGCTCAAGCTGATGGCGGGCGATGTAAACAAACTGCAAATGCCAATGCCTAGGCTGGCGATGAGAGCGGAAGCTTTTGGTGAGGCCAAGACCGCCGCCGTCACCGAAAAGGCCTTTGACGAATTCCACCTCTACCAACTGCCGCGTGCCACCACCCTCCGCAATGGCGAGACCAAGCAGGTCGAATTCCTGCGTGCCACCGGCGTCAAAGCCCCCACACTCTACATTTACGATGGCGCGAACATCCCGTGGGAAAACTACCGCGGTTTCCCCGAGGAAGGTTTGCGTAACAACCGCGAGTTCGGCACCCAGTCGAACCCGAAAGTCTGGGTGATGCGCGAGTTCAAAAACACCAAGGAAAACGGCCTCGGCCTCCCTCTCCCCAGAGGGCGCGCCCGTTTTTATCGGCAGGACAATGCCGACGGCCGTCCCGAGTTCACCGGAGAAAACAGTATCGACCACACGCCCCAAGGTGAAACCGTCCGCATCCGCACGGGCGATGCCTTCGACCTCGTCGGCAGCCGTACCCGTAGCGACTACAGCCTCAGCGTGAAGGAAGATCAACTGGAGGAGGCCTTCGAAATCAAGCTGCGCAACCGCAAAAAGGAAACCGTCGAAATCCGCGTGGCCGAGAGGCTCTACCGTTGGGTCAACTGGGAGATCGTCCAGAAATCCGACGAGTACGCGAAAGTTGATTCCCGCAACATCGAGTTTCGCGTCACCCTCAAGCCCGACGAGGAGAAAGTCGTCAGCTACCGCGTGCGGTATAATTGGAAGTGAGATTCATCGCCCTACCCGATCAACGCCGACGCAGCCCAAACGATGGATTTTGATTATGATGCCGAATGACAATGATCCGTGCGTCGTTTGATTTCTCTTCAAACAAGAGGTGGTAAGGAAACTTCTTGAGATTCAAACGGCGCAACCCCGATGGATCGAAATGATACCGCCGAGGGTTGGCGGCGATCAAATCGACTGCCGCATCCACTTCGCACCAAAACCGCTCCATCAGTTTTTCGGAGACGCCTGCGTACTTCTGCGCGATCATCCGTGCATCCAAGGCAGCCCGTGGATGAAAGGTCAGAGCCATCGGCGGGAAGAATTAACGGCCGCAGGCCTGTTTGAACTCATCCAAAGTCAAGGCGTTCACCTCGCTCGAATCCAACTCTTGGCGTCGCCGCATCACCTCGTCGTCATCGACCCAATGGTGGGTTCCATCGAGACCGTCCAAGAGAAAGTAAGCAAGCTCTGCCCGTTCTGCGACCGAGAGGCGGGCTGCGCTCTCTTTGAGTTGGGCAACTTCTGACATGGCAATAAAGTAGCAGATTTCATCCCAACGTCAAAGACGCTTAATTCACCACCGTTGGCGGCGGGAAAGGCTGTTCGGAGATGATCCAGTCTTCGTTTTTGTCGCTGAAGGTTTTGAGCGCCCATTCGCTGGGTAGCAGCGCGACGAGCCAGCCGTTCGAATCGCGCGCCAAGGCGGCACCGAGCGACAAGGCTGGCCGTGCTTCGGGCGCGAGCGGGTCACCTTCCTTCGGCTTCAACCAGCGGGCGAGCGACCAGTTGGCCGGTTCGATCCGGGTTTCGGCGGCGTATTCGCCTTCGAGACGGTATTGCAGCACCTCGAATTGCAGCGGGCCGACGGCGCCGAGCAGCGGGATTTGCGGACCCTCGCTGTCGAG
>CALPMD020000068.1 GCA_943324575.2 Akkermansia muciniphila | reverse complement strand
TGCATCAACTAGATTTCGCTTGATGTCGATTCTGCTCCGCACGGCCTGTTGAGTCCGTCGCTTCAAGCAGGCGTGTTGATGGGTTTGTTGTTGCTATTGTTAACGACCAAGATGGGTCTATCCGCTTCTGGTGCAGAGGAAGTTTGTTCCAACATCGTGCAAACCGCTGGAAAACCGGCCAAGGTGGTCTTGGTCGCGGACAGAACGGAGATCACAGCCGACGGTTGGGATTTAAGATATGTGGAGGCACGGATTGTCGATGCGAATGGAAATATCTGTCAGAACTCGGATGCGCTGTTGAAATTAACATAGAGGGTGAGGCTTGACAACACGTGAAATCATCAATCTCAATTAATTGGCAATTGACAGGGCTGGCTAGTGCGGCAGTCTGATCGCTCTCGCAGTATGCCAACACCAAGTTGGGACATGCCTGATTCCAATTTGGGAGCGGTATATAACACTTGAGAGTACGTGCTTAAGAAAAAAATGAAATCTGGATACACATTAATGGGCTTGTTGTTTCTCCTGGTATCGACGGATGTAGGTCGATGCGAATCGGGTGAAAAAAACGCGTCTGATCCAGCCATCACGCGTATCGCATTCTTGGGCGATAGCATCACAGAAGGCGTCGGCGTCAAAGAAAGAGCGCGGAATCGTTATGCCACGGTCGCAACAAGATTGTTGGCGGGCAAGTATCCTGGCATCACCGAGATCAACCTTGGACAAAGCGGGCGTGCCCTTTGCCAGCAAGAAGCCGGGTATTCCGAAAGCGTGCTGAAGCAAAACCCGGATGCGGTGGTCATTCAATGGGGCGCTAACGATCAATATTGGGGCTTCTCCGTCGCGGAATTCGCGGCTCGTTATGATGCGCTCGTTGCGGCACTGCGAGCCGCGAAGCCACGGATGCCGATCGTTGTCATGACGTTGATCGCCGACTTCCGCTGGACGGAAAATCAAGATGCGTGGATCGGCGAGGCGAACATCGCCTTGCAGGAGATTGCTGCCCGCTACCGCTGTCATCTGGCTGACACGCATCGTGCCGTCGGTCATCAAAAGGTGTTCTACGACGATCTCATTCACCCCAACACCGCCGGCGCCGAGGTGATGGCAAAAACCATCGTTGCCGCTCTCGAGGCCCCGCCGCTGTCCGTCGAAAAGTCCGCCGTCTCATTCGATCAAGGCACCGAGGTGCGATTCCTTCAGAACGTCTTTCTGCCAAAGCGTGAGGGCACGGAACCGCAGTGGGTTCATGTCACGGACATCAACCCCAAGGGGATGAACATCGAGAGCCAGATTCCCATCGCCATCCGCACCGCGCCGATCTATCCGGCGGGCAACTATCGCATCGTGATTCGCGATGAGTCCGGAGCAGTCGTGAACACCATCGCGTCTGACGTGAACTGGTCACGAATGAATAGCTTTACATTTGATCCCAAAGACCACGCGGGCCCGTTTCGCGTCGAAATTCTGCCTGAGAATCCTGCTAACAAATAACCCCACCATACATTCATGAATTATACCTTGCGAAAAGTAATAACGGCCGGTTTCGCTGTGCTGCTGCTGAACTCAGACGCGCGTCTGCTTGCGGAGGGGTCGGGCACGATCCTGAAGCCTGATGCGCTGCGCAGTTATGTGGCGACTTTCAACAGCCAGCGGCCCGACGATACTGCCGAAGGGTTGCCTTCCGACGGCTCCGTCACCGCGATCACCAACGACCAGGCTGCTGATTGGATGCTCAAGAATATCCCGCTTTTCGAGTGTTCCGACAAGGATATCGAGGAGACTTATCACTTTCGTTGGTGGGCCTACCGGAAACACATCTGGAAAACCCCTGACGGTTTTGTCGTCACTGAATTCCTGCCGAAGGTGGGTTGGAGTAAGAAACACAACACCATCAATTGTCCTGTCGGCCACCAACTCTACGAGGGACGCTGGATCCGCGACCCGAAGGTCATGAACGAATATGCGGCGTTCCACTTCGGCAAAGGCGGTGATCCGGGCGGTTCGAGCAAGATGTATTCCCAGTGGATCACTGATGGCATCTACGCGAATTATCTAGTCACGGCCGACAAGCCGTCCGTCACCGGCTTGTTGGACGCCTTGATCAAGAATCATGAGGCTTGGAAGCAAGGCAATCCGGCTCTCCACCCATGGCAGAGAAGCCGGTTGTTGGACAATGGTCTTTACTGGCAGGTTGATTCCTGGGAGGGGCAGGAGTTTTCCATCGGTGGCACGGGCATCCGGCCGCCGATGAACTCGTATATGTTCGGCGAAGCCGTTGCCATTGCCAAGATTGCGGAATTAGCGGGCAAAAAGGAATTGGCTGATCAATATCGGGTCGAAGCGGAGCAGTTGCGAAAGCGGGTTCAGGAACAACTTTGGGATCCCGAGGCGAAGTTCTTCAAAGTGATGCGGCACGAGATGGCGCCCATGAACCAATATGACAACTCGGTCGCTGAGGTCTGCGAGCCGGGCAAGTTGGTCAAGGTTCGCGAGATCTTTGGCTTGGTGCCATGGTATTTCAATCTGCCCGAGGCCGGCCGTGGCTACGAAGTGGCCTGGCGGCAATTGACCGACCCACAGGGATTTCTCGGTGCCTATGGACCGACGGTGGCCGAGCGGCGGCATCCGAAGTTTTTTATCAATGCCGCCGGTTGCATGTGGTGCGGAGCGAGTTGGCCCTTCTCGACTTCCCAGACGCTCACCGCCCTGGCCAACGTGCTTAACAATTACAAGCAAGACGCGGTCGGCAAAAAAGAGTATTTCGACACGCTCAAAGCCTACACGCGCAGCCACCGCCTCACGCTCGATGACGGCAAAGTCGTTTCTTGGCTCGACGAGTCGACCAATCCCGATACGGGTCGCTGGATGAAGGTGGGGCCTTTCCCAAAGACGAGGGGCAGGGATTACAACCATTCCACCTATTGCGATCTGGTCATTTCCGGATTAGTCGGACTGCGGCCACGGGCGGATGCCTTGGTCGAGGTCAATCCGCTCGTGCCGGAAGGCACCTTGGATTATTTCTGTCTGGACAACGTCAGCTATCATGGTCGCAACCTCACGATTTTGTGGGACAAGACGGGCGAGCGGTATGGTCGGGGTAGGGGACTGCGCGTTCTGGCGGATGGCAAAGAGATCGCACACGGCGAGACGTTAAAACGTTTGACTGGGAAGCTACCGTAGATGAAAAGGGCAAGTGTTCCAGCTATGTCCATGGTCCCATTGTCCAATCTTATGAAGCCAACTATTCTTCTGCTCACCATCACCCTCTCACCGCTGATGGCGCTGCGTGCCGCCGAGCCACCGCAGAGCGTGACCGAGCTGTGGGCCGACTTTGATCCGCGCAAGGATCCGATCGAGGTCGAAGTCATCCGTGAGTGGAAGGAAAATGGCGGCGTGTTCCGGCATGTGCGTTATTTGATCGGCACTTTCAAAGGCAAGCCCGCGCGCATGGCGGCCATCTATGGATTTCCAGAAGGCGCGAAGGAAAAGCTGCCAGCGGTGATCGGTATTCACGGCGGCGGACAGCGCGCCTTGCTCAGTGAGGTGAAGTTTTTCGTCTCGCGTGGCTACGCGGCGTTGTCGGTGAACTGGGGTGCCAGCGGTACGGGCACGGGCAAGGAACTTCACACCGTCCAAGGCGCGTTGCCGGATGAGCCGAACACCGACTGGGGAGCGGTCGATCCTTCGCAACGGAATCCGGAGAGTTATAGCTCCATGCTGCCCGGCCCGAAGCAGTTCTTCGAAGATCGTGAGCATCCGAAGAACAACAACTGGTATCTGCTCACCATCGGCTGTCGTCGTGGACTCACCTTTCTGGAGCAGCAGCCGGAGGTTGATCCGGCGCGCCTCGGCGTGCATGGCTTCTCGATGGGCGGCAATCTCACCATGTATGTTGCCGGTACCGATGATCGCGTAAAAGTCGCTGTGCCTAGCGTGGGAGGTGCCGGCTGGCGTTGGCAACACCACGAGTTCATCGGGGGCACCGCTCAGGAGGATCGGGTGCAGGGCAATCTGGATGTCTACAAGCGCACGCTGAGCTTCGAGAGTTACGCTCCGCTGATTCAGTGTCCTGTGCTACAACGCAGCACCACGAACGACTTTCACGGCTGGATGGACGGCGTGTATCGCACCAATGCGCTCATTTCAAGGCAGCCCACGCGCTACTCCTTTTCTCCGCATACGAACCATCGCCTCACCCCGGAGGTGGAGGTCGCCATGCCACTTTGGCTGGATCAATTTCTCAAAGGCGGCCCGGCCTTGCCGGAGACACCTTACAGCGAACTCATGCTGCAAACCGCCGATCATTTACCGATGCTCAGCGTCAAGGCCAAGCCCACGTGGCCGGTGGCGCGTTGCGAGATCTACTACAGTGTCGATCCCGATCCGCGCGCCCGTTTCTGGCGCAGCGCCGAGGTGGTCCGGGAAGGTGATGTCTTCACCGCAAAGCTCCCGCTGCATACGCGTGACCTGCCGCTGTTCGCCTTCGCCAATGTCTATCACACATTGCCGAAACCCGAGTCGCTCGTGCTCCTGCGCGGCGACTCCACTCCCGTGCGCGAAATCTGTATCAGCAGCCTGCTGCACAGCATAGAGCCGGCGAAATTGCGCGATGCCAAGGTCACCGCGACCGCGAAGGTCAGCACGCTTATCGATGACTTCTCTAACGGCCTGCGCGACTGGTATCGGATCAATGCCGGTAATCTCAGTCTGCAGGAATCCTGGACCCGCAAAGTCACTGATCCGATGTATCACGGAGCCGACGGCGCGAAGCTGGAACTCACCCTGAAAATGCCAAAGACCAACCGGCTGACCCTAGTGGTGAAGCAAAATGAATGGCGCAGCTATCGCGGCCCCAGCAAGACCTTCGTCTGCGAGCGCGAGATCCAAGGCAGCGACGCTGTGCAAACCATCACCTTCGAGGCGAGAGACTTCACCGCTGCCGACGGTCCACTGAAATCATGGGCCCAGATCGACCAACTCGGTATCTGCGCCCAAAATCCCGTACCTGCCAGTCCGGCCAAGAAGCCGCCGCTGTGGAACGGACCGTCCATGGAGTTCGTGCGACTGGAGTGGAAATGAAGCCTGGCAGCCCCACGCTCGGTGCTGGCCGGGTCGGGTCGTGGGTGTCGGGGTTGATCGTCTCGTCGAGGCAAGAAATCGATCACCGTCGGCGATTGGATGCTGGTCCATGAATTAGACTAGGAAAAAGGGCGCTACAGTGACGCTCGATTGTCCTCATCCGCCCAACGAGCTTTCCCATCTTCCCAATGAGATTTCCCACCTTCCCAATGAGATTTCCCACCCGCTCGGTAAGGTTTCGCGCAGGGACTCTCTGTCGACAGGGCGCTTGCCGTCTTTCTCGTTGGAACCGGTCGCTTGCATTCGTTGATACCCTATAAAATGAGGATATCCAAGCATGAGAAATTAAACGATTTTCTGACCGAGTAATCAGCCCAGCGATAACAATTTACAAAAAAAGGAAAAAATGACAATCAAACGATTCTGTTCCCTAGGTCTCATCATGGCAGCTTTCTGTCAGGCGAACCAAGCTGTAGCGGCCAACAAACTACCGGCCTCCGGTGATCGTGAAAGAGGCCTGGATTCCGGGTTCGTCAATCCACCGAATGACAGTAGGCCTCGCACATGGTGGCACTGGGTGAATGAAAATATCACGGAGTATGGTATCACGAAGGACCTTGAAGCCATGAAGCGGATTGGCTTGAAGGGGGCTCAAATCACCAATATTTATCAGGGGGGGCCTCCTGAGGCGCAGGGAGAAGACGTCGTCCTGTCACCCGCATGGATCAAAGCGGTGACTCATGCGGCCAAAGAATGTGAGCGTCTCGGAATGACTCTGGGCGCTTCGAGTGCAGCCGGATGTTCCGGGTCGGGTGGTCCTTGGATCACTCCCGAACTCTCCATGCAGGAAATAGTCTGGAAACAAAAATTTATCAAAGGCCCGGTCAACGGAAAAATAACCCTGCCACAACCGCTGACAAATCACGATTATTATCGTGATGTTGCCGTCCTGGCATTTCCCACCCTGCCGGGAGACGCGGTGACGGTGGCATCCCTTCATCCGGAAATAAGCTCGGACATTCCGGGCATCGATTGGTCGGCGGCCATCGATGGCGATGACGAAACCTTTATCACGCTTCCCAAGCCAAAAGATCCAAAGCAGAGCGCGCATGTTGTTTTGAAATTTAAAGATCCGGTATCCGTCGCCTCCTTGTGTATTCAAATCCAAGAGGATAGTAAGAGTCGAGTGGTAAAGTTATTCACCAGTGAGGATGGATTGAAATGGGTCCAGTCCGGTGTGCTTAATCGATGGAGAAGCGAAGTCCATCCTGGCAGAGAAGACCTCATGGAGGGTTTTTCCGCCAAGGTCTCGCGATTTGTCAAAGTCGAGTTTATGGCTGCAAGTCCAGCCGTACCGATGAAACTTTATGAGCTTAACTTCCAGTCGCAGCGCGTGGATCAAATTCATACCAAGGCCGCACGGATGCGGGCACAACCCGAAATATCCAAGCCTTCGCGACTGAAGATTGATGCGTTGCAACAGATTTCGGCAGACAAAATTATTGATCTCACCGACCGCTTGCTGCCGGGTGGAGAATTGCAATGCGACTTGCCAGCAGGGGATTGGACCATCTTGCGCTTCGGCCACACCACTAACGGCAATCTCATCAAGCCAGCCTCGGAGAAGTCCAAGGGACTGGAAGTGGATAAGATGAGTGCGGAAGCGCTCGAGTATCATTTTA
>CALPMD020000067.1 GCA_943324575.2 Akkermansia muciniphila | reverse complement strand
TCAGGCGCCGCAGCGCGGAAATATCCATGTAGGCGGCGACGCCCGCAAAATCCGTGACCAAGCCACTAATCGGAATGTTGAGAACGGGGCGGCGGCCTTCCAAGACCTCCACCTGCACTTCGTCGCCGATGCGGGCGCCGATGATTTCTGCGAGTTTGGCCGACATGACCAGCCCCTCTTCAGGCAGGGAGATCGGGCGGCTTTGGTCGTCCAACAGCCGATTGAGATTCGCGCCCGGCGCGATGCCCGTGACGGCGAGTTTGCGTTGGCGGTGACCAAATCTCAGACGGGCCGGCACACTGCGGATCGGCTCGGCGCGGATCACGCCTGGCAGGTGTTCGAGATCGTGGAAAGTGCGACCCGAACTGGGCTCGGTGAGAAATACTGAGACGTCTTGGCGCTGCTGGCTGTTCCATTGGAAGGTCAGCAGGTAGTCGATGCTGTCGCTCATCGCGCCGGGCAACACCATCAGCCCTGTGGCAAGCGCCAGCCCCGCCGCGGTGAATACTGCCTGCCATGGTCGGCGCTCGATGTTGCGCAGCGCCATGCGGAGGGTGGGGCTAAAAAACCGCGTCAGCCCGATGCGCTCAAAGACGGAAGGCCTGAAATCTGCAGGAGGCTCCGGCCGCATCGCCTCGGCAGGTGGAAGTTTCACCGCTTGCCAGACCACGGTCAGCACGCCGAGCACTGAGGCACCCAGACTGATGACTAACGCGAGGCCAAGCGCGCGGTAGTCCATCTGGAAATCCAGCGAGGGAAATCGGAAAAACATCGTGTAGAGGTCCACCAAGCTCGCGCCCAAGAATCGCCCTGCGATCCCTCCCATCAGCGTGCCAAGCACCCCAATGACCCACACAAATTTCAAATAATGCACGCCGACCTGCCGCGACGAATAGCCGAGCGCCTTCATCTGCGCGATCTGCTCGCGCTGGAGGCGGACGATCCGCGACAGCACCGCATTCACCATGAAGGCGGCCACGCTGAGAAAAACCAACGGATAGGCAAACGACAGCGAGTGGAGCACCCGCAGCTCGTCATCGAGCCGCTGGGCAGATGCCTGTTCCTTGCGGGTATAAGCACCACCCGCGCCGTAGGGAGTGAGGATGCGGTCCATTTGTTCGATCACCGGCTCGGGCATCGCCCCAGGCGCCAGATCGATGCAGACATCGTTGAAAGCCCCGTCGAGATTGTAGGCTACGGCCAGAGCGCGATAGTTCATCCAAATGACACTGAAGCGCTTATGGTTGGGCAGCGTTTCGCCCGCTCGCGCCTCAAAGACGAATTCGGGCGACAGGCCGATGCCGCAGATTTTCAAGGTTTCACGCCGCCCGTTGATCACAGCCACAAGGGAATCGCCCGGTTGCAGGCCGTTTTCATTGGCGAACGCCTCGCCCAAGACCACTTCGCGGCGCTCATCGGGCCGGGGGAAACGACCGCTGCGCAGGAACAAACGATTCAGTTTTTGCGGACCGCCGTCGTCAGGCAGTGAAATGATGTGACCCGTTGCGGGTTCGGTCAGTTCGGGCAGATCCAAGATCACATCCACGACAACGCGGGGCTCGACCGTGGCGACACCCGGCAACGTCGCCAGTTCTTCCGCCACGGCCAGCGGGGCCCGCTTCAACGTGGCAAAGACATCGGCCATCGCGTAGCGCTGGTAGTAGCTGGTACGGGTGCTTTCCAGAGTCAGGATCAGGCTCCGCGTCATGATCATCATCGCCAGACCGCAAGCCATCACGAGGCTCACGGCGATGACCTGGCCCTTCATTTTGCCAAGATCGCGCAGCAATTTCAGGTCCAGCGGGTCGATCATGATCGGTGTGTTACCATTTCAGGCCGGAGGCGGATTGGCGGCTGGCGTTGCGGGTCGACTTGACGATTTTGCCGTCGGATAGGTGCAGCACGCGGTCCGCCATTTCGGAAATCACCGCATTGTGGGTGATGATCACGGTGAGGGTGCCGAGTTCACGGTTGATGCGTTCCACCGCTTCCAACACCACAATCCCCGTCGTCACGTCCAGCGCACCGGTGGGCTCGTCGCACAGCAAGACCTCGGGGCGTTTGGCAATGGCACGCGCGATGGCGACGCGCTGTTGCTCGCCGCCCGAGAGTTGAGAGGGAAAATGATCCATGCGGGCACTCAGCCCCACCATTTCCAGCGCTTCTTCCGGCGTCATCGGGTCGCGGGCGATGCCGGTGATCAGCGCGACGTTTTCGCGCGCCGTCAGGCTGGGAATCAAATTGTAAAACTGAAACACAAACCCGACGCAGTTGCGCCGGAACTGGGTCAGCGTGTTTTCCTCGGCCCCATCGAGCGGCCAGCCTTTGTAGACCAGATTGCCGGAAGTCGGCACGTCGAGCCCACCGAGGATGTTGAGCAGTGTCGATTTCCCACTGCCCGATGCGCCGAGCAGGCAAACGAGCTCGCCCGCATTCAGCTCAAGATCCACGCTGTCGAGCGCCACAACATCGAGCTCACCCGTGTGGTAAACCTTACGCAGACCGTGGGCCTCGAAGACAACACCTGTGGACATCGGGGGAACTGTGGGATCGGCAATCATCGGCAGTCACAGGTTAACAGACCCGTGGGCGATCACAATGTTTCCTATCAATCACAGGCCACCACTTTGCAAAACCTCGGCGAGGAAAGAACAATGATCTTGAACTGTTCAAGAGATCATGCTTTATTGGTTCTCATGAGCGTCTCATCCCTATCCTGCAGCCTCAAGCAAACGTTCGGTTACGATGAGTTCCGGCCTTTGCAGCGGGAGATTATGGAAGCTTCGCTGGATGGGCGCGATGCGGTGGCGATTTTGCCCACGGGTGCCGGAAAAAGCCTCTGTTACCAGCTTCCCGCCTTGGTGCGGGACGGCCTCACCGTGGTCGTTTCTCCACTGATTGCGCTGATGAAAGATCAGGTCGATCAATTGGAAGCCAGCGGGGTGGCGGCCACTTTCATCAACTCGTCACTGGACGGAAATGAGACGAGACGGCGGCTCGAAGGGCTCGATGCGGGTCTTTATCAATTGCTCTATGTTGCACCCGAGCGTCTGATGTTGCCTGACTTTCTGTCGCGGTTGAAGGCATGGAAAATCTCTGCTCTCGCCGTGGATGAGGCCCACTGCATCAGCGAATGGGGCCACGATTTCCGCCCGGAATACCGCCGTATCAAGGAAGTGCGGCAGTCGATCCCCGGCATTCCTGTGCTCGCGCTGACTGCCACCGCGACGGAGCGCGTCCGCCAAGACATCGTCACGCAACTGGAACTGCGGGATCCCGCGGTGTTTCTCGCGAGTTTTAATCGACCGAATTTAAAATACCAAGTCGTCGCCAAGTCGGGAGTGGCCGCTCAGGTGTGCAACTTCGCCAACGCCCGCCGCGACGACTCAGGCATCATCTATTGCCAATCCCGCAAAGGCACCGAGGCGCTCGCCGCCACGCTGCGGGCGCAGGGCTTCTCCGCCATCGCCTACCACGCCGGCCTCGATCCCGCAGAGCGCGCGCGCAACCAAGACGCGTTTCTGCGCGATGAGGCGAAGATCGTCTGTGCCACCGTCGCCTTCGGCATGGGCATCAACAAGCCCAACGTCCGTTATGTGATCCACGCGGATTTGCCCAAAAACATCGAGGGCTACTATCAGGAAACCGGCCGCGCGGGCCGCGATGGTTTGCCCGCCGACTGCCTGCTGCTGTTCTCCCGCGGTGATGTCATGAAACTAATCAAGTTTCTCGACGACATCCCCGAGCCGCAGGCCCGCGACGTGGCGCGGCGGCAAATCGACCAAATGACCCATTTTGCCGAGAACAACGCCTGCCGCCGCATCGGCCTGCTCGGTTATTTCGGGGAAGTCTGGCCCGAAGATAACTGCGGCGCCTGCGACCACTGTCTCAGCCCCCGAGAGAAATGGGACGCTACCACCGATGTTCAGAAGCTGCTCAGCTGCATTTTTCGGATTCGCCAAGTGGGGAACTTCAACGTCGGCCTCAACCATGTGTCGGAAGTTTTGACCGGCGGAATGTCCGAAAAGATCCAACGCTGGAAACACCACACGCTCAGCACCCATGGCATCGGCAAAGATCAACCGCGACCGTACTGGGTGGATCTCGGTAGGCAATTGCTGCGGACCGGCTTGCTGGCCGCCAGCGATGACAATTTCCCCACTGTCTCGGTCAGCCAGAATGGGATGCAGAAACTGAAAAACCGCGAGACCGTCATGCTCACGCGTTCGCTGAACACCCCGAGGCCCACGGCCACCGCCCGCAGCGGCGATATCCCGTGCGATGCGGGTCTCTTTGAATGCTTGCGCAAGCTGCGCAAGGAACTGGCCGATGCGCGGAACGTGCCGTCCTACGTGGTTTTTTCCGACGTGACGCTGCGCCATCTCAGCCGGGATTATCCACAGAGCGATGCTGCGCTTCTCAACATTCCGGGCTTGGGAGAAAAGAAGCGCGACGATTATGGGCAGGCATTCCTCGAGGCGATTCGCCTGTGGCTGACAGAAAATCCGCAACAGGAGTTTGCTCCCCTTGCGATCGTCGCCCGCCCAGCGCCTCTGCCGGCAGGGGGGCTCAACGGCACGGCGCAGCAAACCTTGGATCTCTGTAAGGAGGGAAAAACCATTCGTCAAATCGCCGAGGAGCGCGGACTTGCGGACTCCACCAGTGAGGGCCATCTCGTCCATGCCATCGAGAATGGCGAGCCATTCGAACGGTACGCTTTCTACACCGCCGCTGAGGAGTTGCAGATTCAAGCCGCCTTGGAGGGCTACGATGAGGTTTCGCTAAAACCGGTCTTTGAACAACTCGGGGGGCGCATCAGCTACGGGCAGCTTAAAATTTATCGGGCGATGGCGGCACGGCGGGTTTGAATGGATGGGACTTATGGGACTTTATGGGAATCATAGGACACCCATCACTCCTATGAGTCTCATCATTCCCATCACATCAGCCCTTGCACCGGAAAGGACAAACCTTTACTCAAAAAGCTGTGGCCGGTGAACCATTCAAAACTCAACGTAAACCCTCGTGGCAGCGCACGCTCTTTAGGGTAATCCTGATCTGCGTCGGCGCGGTGGCTATTTTACTGCCCGCTTGGCTACCCAACCGCCCAGGGGCACCGATCGAACGTGGCACGGTCGAACTGCTGCGCGCTTTTTTGCTGGCGGCCAGTGCGGCGGTAATGCTCGGGGCTTCTTCGCATGCTGGGCCGAACCAGCCGGTCTGCCGCATTCTCGCCATGGGGCTGATCGCCGCTTTTGTGGCTGAAATCGAAGATTTTATATCTGGTATATTGGGCGTTCAAATTCCTGAAGCTTCGATTGTTGCTGCGGTATTGCTCGTGATGATTATCAACATCATTCGCCATCGACGGGTGATGCTGCATTTCATTTCCACAGTGGGAAATCACGCGGGCTCGGGGCTGATCGCCGCCGCGCTTCTGATTATTTACCTATTCAACCGGGTGATTGGAGGCGCCAAGTTTTGGCAAGCCACCCTCGGGCCAGCCTTTCATCCTGACATTCCAAGAACCTGCAGAACCTATCTGGGGCTGCTCGGCTGTTACCTGATTTTCATTGGCGTGCTCGGCCTCGCCATCACCTTGGCCCGACGTAAGGAGCCTTCGTAACCGTTAAGCATGTTTAACATCGTTCTCATCGAACCCGAAATCCCGCACAACGCTGGAGCCGCCGGGCGCCTGGCACTAGCCACAGAGTCGACCCTTCACCTCGTCGAACCACTGGGATTTTCGTTAGAAGACAAATACGTCCGCCGCACGGGTCTCGACTACTGGCAGGACGTGAAACTGCAGGTATGGAAATCTTTCGACGAACTGCGCGCCACTGCCGACCACGATGCTCAATTCTGGTTTCTCAGCACCAAGGCGACGCGTTCGCCATGGCAGGCAGCATTCCAAGCGGGTGACTACCTCGTCTTCGGGCGGGAAACCCGCGGGCTGCCTGAAAGCCTCATCGCTGAGGCGGGGGAACAAGCGCTGCGAATCCCCATGGCGCCCGGCGGTACCCGCAGCCTCAATCTTTCGACTGCGGTGGCAATCATCCTTTACGAAGCCGCTCGCCAGCAAAATCCGGAGTGGTAACTGTGCGAGATTGAGCCGCAAAAAAGACAAACAGGGCTAAATTCCATGCCGCAGGCTGCTGATATTTCATCGTTCCTCGCGGATGCCCGCTGGAAGGGCCGCTTCGACGACGAGATCCTCGCCGCCGCGCATTCGTTGGCAAGCAAGGTCAAGGACCTGCGCATCGAGAAAACGACAGCGGACTCCGTGAGTCTGGTCGGCAACGTCGCGAAGGATGAAACGGAGGTGAACCTCTGGCAATCCGGCCAGACTTGGGAGTTTGAATCGTTCTGCTCCTGCGACGTCGGCAGCTTTTGCCATCACGCGGCGGCCATTCTGCTGCGGGCGGCGAAGGAGCGCGATCCGTCGCGGCTGCAAGGGCGCGGGATCGCAGGTGCGGTTGCTGCGGCCCTCCCGAATGCGCAGGAATTGATGAAAGACCCGCCGCCCGATTTGCCGCGGCTGCGCATTGAGCCGCGCTTCGAGCTGCGCGTCACCCGCGAACCTTTGGACCGCGCGATGCATCTTCTGCTCAAGTCGCTGGGCCAGCCCGAGCTGGATTTCTGGATCTCGGCGGAAGCGACGGTGGTTTATGGCGAACATCGCAGCTCCCTGCGGGCGAGCGCACCGGATTGGATCACTTCGATCACCCAACCCGACGGCCAAGCGGCGATCCTGCAACACGACGCGGGCGCGGAAAGCGCCGCCACTCAGCAACTGCGGGACACAGGGCT
>CALPMD020000066.1 GCA_943324575.2 Akkermansia muciniphila | reverse complement strand
CGCCGGCTCCAGTTGAGGACGTGGCAACTGTCGTTCTCGAAGAGGCGGACATCTGGAAGGTCGACGGCAACACTGTTTATTTCTTCAACCAGTTGCGAGGTCTTCAGGTACTCGATTTAACCACTCCTTCTGCTCCCCAACTCACTGCCTCGCTGCGGCTTCCCGCCGTCGGGCAGGACCTTTACGTGTTGCCGACCAGCCAAGAGGGGCGCACTGTCATCCTTCTCACTCAAGTCGGCTCATGGGGAAGCGGACAATCGACGCGCATCAATCAAGTGAAAGTCTCCGGCGGCAAGGCCGAGATCACCTTCACCCAAGACGTGCCCGGCGGCCTGGCCGACAGCCGCCTGGCGGGCGATCGCTTGATTCTGGCGACCACCGAATGGAATAAACCAAGCCGCCTCACCGAGTGGCTGCTCTCTGACAACCAAGCACCCGCCGCCGATGGCGAAACGCTGATCGAGGGAAACAGCCCGCTGATTTCTTCCGGCCCCGATTGGCTGGCAGTGACGACAACCCCGAACGGGCTGTGGAATGTTTCCGACGTTTCGGTCTTTGCGGTTCGATCGACTGGCTTGATCCCGATGGCTCAAGCCATCCGCACGGAGGGGGCGATTTCAAACAAATTCAGAATTCAGTGGCGCAACAACGTGCTGACGACCATCTCGGAAAGTCGCAGCATTAACTGGACTCCCAAAACAATCCTTGAAAATTTCCGCGCTTGGTCGCCCGACGTCCTTCACCCAGCGGTCATCGAAGATCGTCTCGGTCGCCTCGAACTGACTGAAGCACATGGCGAAAGCCTTTATGCCACGCGCTTCGCAGGTGACAAAGCCTACATCGTGACCTTCCTACAAACCGACCCTCTGTGGGTGGTCGATCTGGCCGACTCTCAAAATCCAATCGTCGCCGGCAGCCTGGAAGTTCCAGGTTGGTCTTCCTACCTGCAACCAATCGGCGATCTCCTGTTTTCGATCGGCTTGGAGTCGGGCAAAATCGCCGCCTCGCTTTTCGATGTGAAAGATCCGGCCGCCCCCAGCTTGCTCAGCCGGGTCTACTTGGGAGAACAATGGGCACACAGTGAGGCCATCTGGAACGACAAGGCGCTGAAAGTCCTGCCCGACGCCGGTCTGGCGATGGTCCCGCTTTCGGCAAGTTATTGGACATCCGGCAGCGCCGGCATCCAATTGATAGACATCGATCTCAACGCCGGAAAGCTCCGCCTGCGCGGAAAAATTGCCCATGAATTCGATGCGCGCCGCGCCGATCTGATCGGCGATGCCGTAGTGTCCATCTCGCAGCGGGTGATGGAAGTCGCCGACATCTCAGATCGCGACGCTCCCGCAATGCTCGCCGAGGCCTCTCTCGCTTGGCCCGTCAACCGGGTGCTCGAAGTCGGCAATCACCTTTTCCAGATCGAGGACGGCCAATCCTTCGGCAACGGCCGCGCAACGCTGCGGGTCTCTCCCGCAAACACATCCGAAGCGATCCTTTCAGAAACCGACCTCGGCGATGGCATCGTCAAGATGGCGGAGCATCGCGATGGCAAACTCTACATCCTCCGCCAAATCGGTTCGGCATCTCCTTGGATGTATTGGGTCCGCTTCATGGGTGACGCCGGCAATCAAGCCAACCAGCTAATCCTGGATATCTACGATGCATCTGCCGCTCCCGATCTCACCCTGCTGGGTTCCTGCTCCGTGAGTCCAAAGTCCGGTGCCCAGCTGGCTGGCGACCACTTGCTATGGCCCCAACCAAACCGCCCCGCCGTGGCCATCAATTACCAATATTCCTACGGCTTTGGAATTTACCCGATCGACGACATCATGCCGATACCCGTGGCTCTGCCGGTCGTCACCCCCAAGGTCAAAACACGCTTAGGATCCTTTTCTAAGGCGATTTTCAAGCCGCAGCCAGTTCCAGCGATCTATAATCCAAAGCCCTATTGGATTCCTCAAGAGGCTCCGCAGCTTCTGTCGTTTGATGTGTCGGTCCCCAGCGCGCCTGTTGCTCAAGCTCCCGTCGACCTCGGTCCAGCGGGATCGAAACTGAATAGCGCCATCGAGGCGGCTGATGGACTCGTCGTGGCGGGTATCACCCAATGGAAAGACGCGTCCAGCGGTCGCTGGCTCGATTCAAGCCAAGCCGCTCAGTCCCTCTCCGTCCTCAAAATCGCTCCCTTCGGAACTCCGATCACTCGCCCAGCTATCGACTTGCCGGGCGAGCTGTTCGCTATCAGCGAACTGGATGCCAATGGCTTCCTCGCCTTCACGCGGACCATGGATAGCCAAGGTGCGAAAACCATTCAAGTCAGCGCCTGCGATGGATTCGACGCATTCCTGATCGCCAGCCTAGCCGAACCGGCAGGTACCGTCTCTACCATCGGCGGGCGGCGCATCTTTACCACCAGCACCGATGGGGTGGAACGCCGCCTGTTGGGAGACTCTGGCAAATTCACCACCGAGCCTGCGCTGAAAATCGGCTGGAAGCCCGACGCGCTGCGCTGGAGCCAAGGCACCCTCACTGGCTCCAAGTGGGACTCCATTTTCGCGGCGGCTGTCAACGACGTGACGGCAAAGGTCTGGGACTTCCCGACATGGAGCTTTTCGCCGGATCGCGTGTCCATCGCCACCGATGGCGATTTGCTGGTTCCCTTCGGCGATTACGGGGTCGAGCGATTGGATCGCTAACAGGAAGCGGTGCGATAAATAAAGCGCAACCCGCACTTGTCAATCGGCGTTAACTCGCGATCTTGTGCGCACCTATGACCGTATTTGATCGACTTGAGCGCCGCTTCGGCTGGCTCGCGTTTCCTGGTTTCTTGCGCTACTATGCCCTGTTTCACGTCCTTGTTTTTGTCCTGCAATACATCCGGCCAGACATCGGGCAGCTTTTTGAGTTCGACCGCGCGAAAATCCTCTCCGGCGAGGTCTGGCGGGTTGCCACTCTGTTCTTCGCGAGCTCCGAATTTGGCGGGCGCAACCTGACCTCAGTCATCTTCCTACTGTTTGCCGTCAGCTTCTTCTTCATGATCAGCGACGGCCTCGAAGAAGCGTGGGGTAGCTTCAAGTCCTCGCTCTTCTATTACGCGGGCATTCTACTCGTGCTGGCGGCGAATTTTGCCTACCCCTTCGCCATTCCGTCCAGTGGCACCGCTCTTTACGGCGCGGCGTTTCTCGCGTTTGCCACGCTCTACCCCAAGGTCGAGGTCCGGTTGTTCATGATCTTACCCGTCCAGATTCGCTTTCTCGGGATTTTCGCCGCCGTCGGTATCTTGCTCAAAGCGCTGTCCGAACCGATTCTGCTGCCCTACTACCTCGTCGCTTTTGCCAACTACTTCCTGTGGGCCGGCATTCCCGCACTGCGCGGCACGGTCCAGACCATCGCCACGGGACAGCGGAAAAAACGTTTCAATGCGGCGAAAGCTCCCGCCGACGAAGCCTTCCATACCTGTGCGGCCTGCCAAAAAACCGACATCTCCGATCGTCACCTCGAGTTCCGCATCGGCCGCGATGGCCAAGAATACTGCGGCGAGCACTTGCCCGAGTGAGGCAAACAAGACACGGCGAGCCTTCGCGAGCTGCGCCGTGTCCGGGACTTCAACGAATCGCGTCCCTCAAAGGCCCTCAAAGCCCTTCAGCGATTTGGGTATGAGTACTTTCCCGATCGTGTGCATGACGCCATTGTTGGCGGAGACGTCGGCACTGTAGACCTTGGCTTGATCAACTTCGATTTTTTTGCCGTCGGCATCGATTTTTACTTTTTCGCCGTTGAGCGTTTTGACTTCACCGTCCTTGAGTTCGGCAGCAAGTAATTTGCCGGGAACGACATGGTAGAGCAGGAGCGAGCGGAGCTTCTCTTTGTTCTCAGGAAGCAACAGCTTGCTGAGCGTTCCTGTAGGAAGTTTGTCAAAGGCTTCATCGGTCGGCGCGAAGAGGGTGTAAGCGCCCTTCGAGCCGAGCGTGACATCGAGTTCGGCGGCTTTCAGCGCCTTCTTGAGGGTGGAAAAGGTCGTGCTATCGCTGACCAAATCCGTGATCGATTTGCCTTCGATGACGTCTTTCACCTTTTCAACGGCACCCTTTGCGGCTTCAACGGTATCTTTTGTCGCTTCAACGGCGCTTTCCCCGATTGAGGATTTTTCTGCGGGTGAGTCTTCGGCAAATGCGGCGGGAGTGGCTGTGGCTAGTGAAAGCAACAGTGCGAGTCGGGATAGATCTTTGGTTTTCATGGGGGGATTTCGGTTGTTGGGAATCGGTCTCGCGACACAAGAACCCCGCAGCCTGGTTTGGCTGGGAGCGATTTGCCGCGATTCTCACCGATCCCGATGCAAGTGGCGTGCCGAAGTCTCGAAAGGAATTTTTCCGACTGGAAATCAGTCACTTGCTGTGTCGGTGCCGATTATGGCTCCTCGATTCCAAGTCCAGCAGCGATGCAAATCCGAGATACCCTCGTGCATCTTGCACGGGGTAGGAAAGGGGAGTGCCGCCCCCCTGTAAGCCGGATTCTGTCCACCTCTTGCGAGGCTGGACGGCCATTTCTCTGACCCCGCCGAAGCGGAGCCCCCTGCTCGCGCAGGATGCGACTAATACCCGAGGATGAACGGGCGGGCAGCCCTTCCTCTGTTCTGTCTTGCACCACGTGGGGTTTGCCGAGCCGCCTGGGTTACCCCAAAAGCGCGGTGGGCTCTTACTCCACCGTTTCACCCTTACCTGTGCCTCGCTTGCGCGGGGCCATCGGCGGTTTACTTTCTGCTGCACTTTCCGTCTAGGTTCCTCGCGGTTCCCATCCCTCACTTTCATGAGGCACGTTGCCCTGTGGTGTCCGGACTTTCCTCACCTCCGCCTAAGCGAAAGTGCGACCGTCCGGGGAGCGGCGACTTCAATTTGCCACACTTTTGAGATTCTCCAAGTAAAAGCAGTCGCATCCCGCGAAATTCGCGTTGAGATTTTGAAGTGCCACGGCTTGCCCGCTGCCCATGCCGTCATTGAACGACCCGCTGGGCGATTTCACCGAATCGCATCAAAAATCACCTACTGACCGAGAAAAACAGAGGGTTCTCCTAGACAACTTCACGCCCGCTGGTCACAAATCACCCGCATGAAGAAGATATTTCCACTCAGCGTCGAGGGACATCAACCGCCGCGAGTGATTGAGCAAATCAAGAGCGACGTCCGCAAGTACGTGAAGCGCGAGCGAAAGAAGACGCTGCCCGAGGGTGTGGATTTCTGGGATTTTGACTGCAAGGTCGGATTGGACCAGGCGACTGCCGAAACCAAGCACGTGGAAGAGCTCATCAAATCGATCGACGAGGCGGCGGCTCACCAATGGGCCTCGGTTTATATCGAAATCTTGGCGAAGCCGGGACAGCGCCAGAGCAAAAGTGCCACGTCTTGAGGAGGCGGGCCGGCTGGTCTTCGCGGTCGCTGTTTGCTCAAAGTACGGCAAACTCGATTGAAGTCCTTGCCTGATTTCACCTTAGTCTTCATCGTCGCTGGGTGATGCGATTTGCGGTGCTTGGCAGTGGCAGTGGTGGCAATGCGGCCGTGGTCGAAGGCGGTGGACTGCGCCTGATGATCGATGCAGGATTGAGCGCCAAGCAGTTATCTCTTCGCCTCAAACAAGTCGGGGTGGATCCCGCCTCGCTCGACGGCATTTTAATCACCCACGAACACGGCGACCACGTCCGCGGTCTGAAGGTTTTTCTGAAGCAGAACCCCGTGCCGGTATTCACCACCGCGGCGACCGCCCGGGTCGTTCGGGAAAGCGGGATTGAAGGCGGCACGTGGAAGTGTTTCGAAGCCGGCCAAGTCTTTGAAATCGGCGGGATCGCGGTGGAAACTTTCGCGATCCAGCACGATGCGGTGGACCCGGTCGGCTTTGTGCTGGGCGCATCCAGCCAGCGACTGGGCTTCCTCTCCGATGCGGGATTTGTGACCCGCAGCATGACCGAGCGACTGCGCGGGCTGGCGGGCATCTTTGTGGAGGCAAACTACGATGAGGGCCTGCTGGAGGCGGATTCAAAACGGCCGTGGTCGATCAAACAGCGGATCAGTTCGCGCCACGGGCACTTGTCCAACGGCCAGGTCACCGACTTGATCCGCGACATCGCCCATCCTGCGCTGGGCCGTGTGGTGCTCGGCCACCTGAGCTCGGACTGCAACGCGCCGGACCTTATTTTATCGCAGCTGCGCGCCTGTTTGGCGGAACTCGGCCATGGCCACGTTGACCTGCAATGCGCGGTTCAAGACGAGCCGTCGGCGTGGTTCGAATTCTGAGAACGGTCGGCGGCGCTCCTGAAATTTGTGTCGGCAGTGGTGGCGAGGTTGTTCGACGTATCGTCCACGGGCAATTCCGTCTGCCGCGGCTTCGTTGCGGCGGGTCTTGGACAGGTCGGTCGCGGTGTGGGATTCCCCAAGCCCCATGCCAGCCAACCAATCATTCGGCGCAAATTGCTGTCAACTGGTGCGGATTTCGAGAAGCTATCCCGCTACTTAGTCAAGGTTGTGTTCCATCTGGTTGGGTGGTTGGTCGGCTTGGTGAAAGAGAAGTCCAAGCTTGCCGGTGCGTCGGCACTCTTTGCTGACGCAGCGGCAAGCTTTGCCGATCCATCGGTAAGTTTTGCCGGTTCATCAGCAAGTTTTGCCGGTTAAGCGGCAAGCTTTGCCGTTGTGTCTGCAATCTTTGCCGGTGCGACTGCAAACTATGCCGGTGCACCTCTAATCTTTGCCGCTGCGTCGGAAAGCTTTGCCGGTCGACCGGCAAAGAGTGCCGATCGACCTCTAAGCTTGGAATAGTCTTCGACGAACCT
>CALPMD020000065.1 GCA_943324575.2 Akkermansia muciniphila | reverse complement strand
TGGAGCGGGCGTTCTGGGTCTTGCCCATGTCGAGCTCGCGCTCGTCGAGGCGTGACAGGCGGCCGTAGCCGGGGAAGGAGGCGATTTTGAAATAGACCGAGCCGTCGTCGGAGGCGTAGGCGTGGCCTTTGGCGATGAGTGCTTCGATCATCGCGATCTGTTGCGGGATGTGTTCGACGGCGGACGGTTCGATGTGTGGTGGCAGCAGGCCGAGCTGGTCGCAGTCGGCGTGAAATTTTTTCGTCCAGCCCGCGGTGAAGTCCTTGAGCGATTGGCCGGCCTTGATGGAATCGCGGATGGTTTTGTCGTCCACGTCGGTGATGTTGCGGACGTGGAGGGTGCGAGTGCCGCCGGTTTCGAGGGTGCGGCGCAGGACGTCTTGCAGGACAAAGGTGCGGAAATTGCCAATGTGCGCGGGGCCATAAACCGTCGGGCCACAGCAATAGAAGCGATAGGTGGAGCCGTCGATGGGACGGAGCTCGCGCTCGGTCCGGGTCAAGGTGTCAAAAAGCCGCATGGGGCGGGTTTAGTGAACTGCTTGCAGTGAGCCAAGAGTAAACCGCGCAGCGATGGATCGGATTTGCAGAAAGATGGCGCCCCGGCCGCGCGATCACTCAGGGAGCGACCCGACGCGCGCGGTGAAAAATGCGCGCAGCAGCAATCGATACACCATGCTTCGCGGGACTTTCGTCGGCGTCTGGAGCTCTTGCCAAGACGCGCCTCGCAGCGGGTCCAGGGTGGCGCGGGCGATGAGTGCGGGCAAGCGCGTGGCCGCACGCAGACGGCGGGTGGCCAGCGTTGCCGCGTAGCTTTCGCCCTGCGCCAGCCAAGCATCCGCGCGGAGCAACCAGCGGGCATGGCAGGCGACGAGGGCGTCTCGATTCTGCGGATCCGCCACCGGCAAGTAACAGCGGCCCATCGCCAGATCGGCGGCAAGGTCGCGCAGGATATTGACCAGCTGTAGCCCTTTGCCGTAGGCGATGCCCTGCGCTAACAAGTCCTGCTGCGGGGCGGTGGAGTACCGATCGCCCAAGGTAAGGAAACCGAGCTGGGTCCAAAAGGCACCCACACAGCCGGCGACCCGCCAGGCGTAGTCGTCGAGCTCGGCATCGTCACGCAGGGCGACGGGTGCCTGCGGGCTGGCGGTGGCAAAGCGCCGCAAGTCGAGCGACTGGCCGCTGACGATTGTTTCCAGCACCTCGCGCACGAGATGCGCCTCCGCGGGTGGCAGGGCATGCAAGCGGTGAAAAACTTCCGCGGAGGACTCGAGCAGGATCCTTTCCCGTGGGTCGGGGATGGCATGGAGCATGGCGACCGGCCAACGCGGTGCCTCCGAGTTTCCGGCGACCGCGCGTTTGAAGGAATCGAGGCATTGCAGGCGCAAGTCCATGGGTGCCTGCGCGCTGTCGGCCAGAGTGTCGCTAGTCCGCGCCAGCAGATAACCGAGGCTGGCCGCCCCGCGCATCGGCGCAGGCAGCAGTCGCAAACTCAAATAAAATGAGCGCGACACTCCCTTGAGTACCTCATTTGCCAATCCATCCCGCATCCCAGCCATCCAAGGACTGTCTAACCGCCCTGTCAACCCCGCCCGCAATCGACGCCAAGTTGACTCATCTCCCCATCGGTGTTACAATGGCAAGTCAATTTCTCCGCATCTGCGTCACGCCATGAGATTCTACATCAGCCAACGCACCATCATCCTCGGTTCGGTTGCCAGCCTGTCGCTGATGACCTGCTCTTGTACGATTTTTGGCAGCACGCCGCCGGTCAAGGACAGGGCCAAGCCGATTCTTTACGAATGGCATGACGATGGCGGGCCCGGAGAAGTGAGCGTGCGTATCGATCTCGCCGAGCAAATCGCCACCTACCAGCGCGGCGGCAGGCCCATCGGCTGGTCCTATGTTTCCACGGGCAAACCCGGCTATGCGACCTGCCCGGGAAACTACCGCATCACCGAAAAAATGCCGCTGAAACATTCCAACCGCTACGGCTACATCGCAGATGCTGTGGGCAACCTGACAAACCACGATGCACAGCCGAGCACGCCCGTGCCGCCGGGGAACCGCTACGTTCCTGCCTCCATGCCTTATTGGATGCGGATCACAGGCTACGGGGTGGGCATGCATGGTGGGGATATCCCACGCCCGGGTGAGGCTGTATCGCACGGTTGCATCCGCCTGCCCCGCGATTTTGTCCCGGAATTATACCAAGTCACCAAAATCGGCACCCCCGTCAAAGTCACCCGTGGCATGCCCAGCGAACCGGTCCTGAGCGCCACTTCCGAGACCCCAGCGGACGAAACGACAATTTGGTCAGGCGTGGTTGGATATTAAACCGCACGCTGGTAGCCATGCCGCATATGAATTTGCAACAAATCCCCCTCACCAGCGCTGAAATGTGATGACAGCGATCCCAATGAATGGGTAAAAAAATCATCACGCAAATCCCCCCTGCGAAAAACTTAAACCTAACGGTCATGAATCCCCCCAATTGTCGCTTTTGCCACTCCCCCGTGGCCACCACCATGGCAGATCTCGGAATCTCCACGGCACCTCATTTGCCGCCGACCTCGAACATTGAAGCCAAGGCCCCACGCTTCCCAGCGCTCCATGTTTTCATCTGCGACAGCTGCTTCCTCGTGCAGGCGCCCAATCACCGCTTTGACCAGCCATTCTTCATCTCCAACGACAGCGATCTTGACACGTTCTCCAGACAACAGCGCGCGACGCATTTCACCGACCGGATGATCAACCGCTTCGGACTGACGCCGGACAACCTGGTCATCCAACACACCTGCAACGACGGCGACTTTTTGCCCGACTTCCAGCGCGCCAACATCCCCGTACTGGGAATCGAACCGACAGCGCCCCCCAGCCCCCACCCGCGCCAACACGATATTCCTTCCATCGTCGAATGCTTCGGGGGCGATGTCGCGGAAAGGCTCACCGCAGAGAACCGCCAGGCCGACTTCTTCATCAGCAATCATAGCCTCAACGGCGTACCCGACCTCAACGACTTCGTCGTCGGCATCCAAACCATCCTCAAGCCCGAAGGGATCTTCACCTTGGAATTCCCCCACTTGCTGAAGCGCATGGAACTAAATGAGGCCGTCGCCACCGCACCCCATGATGACCTCTACTTCTCATTGTTCACCGTGGAAAAAATCTTCGCTCAGCATGGATTGACGATTTTTGATGTCGAAACTTTACCCGATCATGGCGGATCCTTGCGGCTCTATGGCCGCCACGACGCCCATCACGAGCTGGCCGTGACCGCGAACGTCATAGCCATCCGCGCGCTGGAGCACAGCGCCGGACTGGATAAGCTCGAGACCTATCAGGTCGGGAAGCGATGCCATCGCTGGTCCGAATCCTAACAGGCAAGGCAGGAGCTGCTGGGCATGAATTTCCATCATATGTTCAATCTAGCTGCTGCCCTACAGCTTCGCAAGCCGCCATCACGGTCCACACGGATCGGGTGACGATCTTAGTGATTCATCACTGGAAACGCAGCCGCAGGGCGCAGCAAGCTCGGCGGCTCAATCTGGAAGGCAGCAGCATCGTCGATTTGATAGGGCCCATAGGCGATCGGGATGACTGTCAGTAAAAGAGCGGGCTCCTCGTCGTGCGTGATCTTGGCGATGTGAACGACAGCTGCGCAATTGGGGTTCTTTTTGACACTGAGGATATCGCCCAGTTTGAACATCTCGGCCACATTGGGCTGGGGCGTTGGGAACAGATATTCGATAAAGACCGGATAGGGCAGTGGCGGACTGATTTCATCGGGTTTGACCATGGCCTGCGCGCGCATGACGACGCCCGGATCTAAAAAGTCTCGGGAATCCAGCTGGCGGACGGCGGTCACCTGATAGTCCCCCTCGACATAGGCCAGCAGCAGCGGGCGTTCGAAGTTGGTCAGGTAATTGCGCATTATTAGCGAGTTAGTCCGCTTGCGTTGGTCGTCGCTGTAGCCGAAGTAGCGGGCGTAGAGCTCCTTGGGCGAGAGGGCGCTACCATTGGGGACGTCGAGCACGGTATAGCGCTTCAAGACGGGCAGGCGACCGATTTTGCCGAGAATGGCGTAGTTGCGCGGCAGTTCGGGGTTTTTGAAAACATGGAGACAGGCCGCCCAGCTGATGACCGCAAAGCACAAGGCCAAGGCATTGGCCAGCAACCACCAAAAATAGGGTGGGCGGCGCGGTAATGGGTCGTCGAGGGTCAGTGACACGTGCGTGGCGGCAATGGCTTTTTCAGCTAGGGTGCACAAGCTTCGCCGTCGGCCATGGCCACGGCCGGCTCATCGGCGGATTCAAACGAGGTGCCGCAGCCGCAGGAACGAGCGGCGTGTGGGTTGTTAATTTTAAAGCCCGCATCGGTCAGGTCGTCGGAAAAGTCGATTTCGCAGCCATTCAAGCGCACGAGGCTGTCCCCTGCAACGATGACCCGTGCGGTGCCGGACTCGACGATCTCATCACCGGGCTCGGGGTCGGCCACGTTCATTTCGTATTGCCAGCCAGCGCAACCGCCGCGGCGCACGGCGAGGCGCAGGCCCGATTGCGGAGACTTCGCCTTATCGGCGAGGAGCTTGCCGAGTTCTTCGACGGCTTTTGGGGTGATGGTAATCATGTTCAATGCAGCAAGCTAATCGCTTTCTCAAAAATTTAAAACTGGAAACACCGGATCAATTCCCGAGCACCGCCCGGTGGATGCGACCGGGCGACTTTTTGAGAAACTGGCGGGCCAGCGATTCAAACTCCTCGGAAAGGTCGGTCAGGTGGAGTTCCAACGTGCCTTCGCGCGCAGTCGTCTCAAGAAGATCCAAGCGCGTGAGTTCTTTTATTAAATGCTCGGCGCAGGTCGTCGCTGAGTCCACCAAACGCACATCCGCCGGCAAAAGTTCCCGCAAGACCGGGATCAGCAGTGGATAGTGGGTGCAGGCGAGCATCAGTGTATCAATCCCCTTCTCCACCAAGGGATCGAGATAAGTTTTCAAAACCAGCCGCGTGGCCGGATGATCGATCCAGTTTTCCTCGATCAATGGCACCAACAGCGGCGCAGCCTGACCGTGGATGATCAGGCCGGTTTTACGCAGCGCTAGCGCATGCTGATAGGCATGCGAGCGGATCGTCCCGCGGGTGGCGATAATGCCGATGCGTTCAGCATTCGGACAAGCGAGTGCGGCATCGACGCCCGGCTCGATCACGCCGAGGATGGGGATGGAATACTTCTGCTGCAGGGTCGGCAACGCGTGGGCCGTCGCCGTGTTGCAGGCCACGATGATGGCCTTCACCCCGCGGGCGATGAGAAACCGCACGTCTTCATCGGCAAACTGGCGGATGGTTTCCGGGCTTTTCGAGCCGTAAGGCAGCCGGGCGGTGTCGCCGAGGTACAGAATGTCTTCCGCAGGTAACAATTCCTGCACGGCGCGGACGACGGTCAAGCCGCCGACACCTGAGTCAAAAAATCCGAGAGGCGCTGAATTCACGGCCGCGATTGTGAACGCCCCTCAGCCATCGGCAAGCGGGAAGCCCCGCGAAAGACGAAGTTTTCACCACGAAAAATCAGAAAAAGCAAAAAAGGCGGAAGCCGCCAAGTATTCGACGCCTCTCTCACCCAATCCCAGCGGCTCTGTGGAGCCGGATTTTTTTGATCCAACGCGATCCCTTTCCCCTGAAAAGAGATGACTTTCCCCTTCCCCGCTGTCGCCCGTCACACTAGCCTCTCGCCGGAATGAGTAGCTGCGGCCCGAAAATGAAGATGGATCCGACTTTGCACCGGGATCGGAAACCGGATTGGATCAAAGTCCGCTTGCCGAATAACCCGGCGTTCTGGTCCACCAAGTCGCTGATCACCGATTTGAAGCTGGTGACTGTCTGCGAGGAAGCGCAGTGCCCGAACCGCTGGGAGTGCTGGGGCCAAGGCACCGCCACCTTTATGATCGCCGGCGACAAGTGCACCCGCGCCTGCGGCTTCTGCGCCGTCAAAACCGCCAAGCCCGATGCACTGGAATCCGACGAACCCCAGCGCGTGGCCGAGGCGACCCGGCGTATGAATCTCCGCCACGTGGTGATCACAGCCGTGGCCCGCGACGATCTGCGCGACGGTGGTGCCGAACATTTCAAACAGACGATCGAGGCCGTCCGCCAAGCGAACCCGGAAATCATCATCGAAGTGCTGGTGCCCGACTTCAACGACCGCGACTGGGCGCTCTCCATGGTGATGGATGCCCGCCCGCATATATTCAACCACAACCTCGAAACCGTCGAACGCCTGACGCCGCTGGTCCGCTCGCGCGCCCAGTACCAGCGCAGCCTCACGGTTTTGAAAAAAGCCAAGGCGATGGTGAGCGGCAAAGTCGCCACCAAGAGCGGACTGATGCTGGGCCTCGGCGAACGCCACGAGGAAATCCTCCAAGCGATGGACGATCTACTCGCCCACGATGTGACGGTGCTGACGATGGGCCAATACCTGCGCCCGACCCAGAAGCATCTGCCGGTCGTCGAGTACATCACGCCGCAGACCTTTGATGAACTGAAAGCGATCGCCCTCGCCAAAGGCTTCCGCCACGTCGCCAGTGGCCCGCTCGTTCGCAGTTCGTATCATGCCGCGGATTTCCGCCCGGAACTCGACGTGCTTGAAGCAATCGAAGCTGACGTCCGCGCCAACCATGGCCTAGAACTCGGACCCGAGCATCTTTCCTTGCCCGCCCCCAGCCCGACCGTCGCTAAAGTCATCGCCTAAATCGCATGCGCCACTGGTTGATCAAATCCGAGCCCGATGTCTTCAGCATCGACGACCTCGCCAAGGTCGAGCGCGAGCCGTGGAGTGGTGTGCGCAACTACCAGGCACGGAACTTCATGTGGAAGGACATGAAGGCGGGCGACCTCGCCTTGTTTTACCACTCGAAC
>CALPMD020000064.1 GCA_943324575.2 Akkermansia muciniphila | reverse complement strand
GACCGAACGAGCGCGGCTCGACTACACCCAGGACCTTTTCCGGATTCTGGCGGCCATCGCCCGCCCTGGCACGGGCGCGTCGGTCTCGACGCTGCCTGGATCGCACAAGACCTTCGCGGCGGACGAATCGCTGATTTTGCAAAATCTAATCGAGCTAGCTGAGTGGCTGGAGTCCTTGGCCGAGGAGACCGGCTTGGATTTGCATCTAGGTTTGGAGCCCGAGCCTCTGGGCCACTTCGAAAACACAGCGGAAACGCTGGCGTTTTTCGAGCGTCTGCACGCGGCATCCCCTGACACGGAAATCCTCCGCCGCAGGATCGGGGTGAACTACGATGCGTGCCACTTCGCGCTGGAATACGACGAGGCACGACTGGCGCTCGACACCCTAACGGCAGTTGGCATTCGAATCTCCAAGATCCATCTCTCCAGCGCACTCTCGCTCGATCCGCGTGATCCAGCGGCGCTCGCGGCAATCCGCTCGTTCGACGAACCCGTCTATTTCCATCAAGTGCTGCTGCGCTCCAAAGACGGCGAGATCACGCGACTGATCGATCTGCCCGAGTTTTTCAGTGCCGTCGAACAAGGATCCATTGATCCCCAGGATTTCGAGGAAATGCGGGTGCACTTCCACATTCCGCTGGATGCCGAGCCCGCCGCGCCATTGCGCTCGACCCGGAACCAGACGCGCGAAGTACTCGACTGGCGGAGCGCTCACCCAGATGCCTGCCAGCACTACGAGATCGAAACCTACACGTGGGGAGTCCTGCCAACGGGACTGCAACGACCAGTGGAGGAACAAATCGCCGGGGAATACGAATGGGTGCTGGCGAACGCATGAGTTGCCAAAAGCCTGAAATCCGTATTTCCTAGCGGCCATGTCCGACATCAAGATTACCCTTCACACCACCGCCGGCGACATCAACGCCCGGCTCTTCGCTTCCCAAGTCCCGGTCACGACCGCCAACTTCCTCAACCTCGCACAGCGCGGTTACTATGACGGCATCTCCTTCCACCGCGTCATCGCCAATTTCATGATCCAAGGCGGCGACCCAACGGGCACGGGTTCCGGCGGCCCGGGCTACAAGTTCGCCGACGAGATCGACCGCTCGCTCAAACACGAAAAGCCCGGCATCTTCTCGATGGCCAATGCGGGTCCTAACACCAACGGCAGCCAGTTTTTCATCACCCACCTCCCGACCCCACACCTCGACGGTAAACACGCGGTCTTTGGCGAAGTCATCGTCGGCCAAGACGTGGTGAACAAAATCGCCAAGGGCGACAAAATCAACTCGATCACCATCCACGAAGACACCACCGCTCTTTTTGAATCCCAAAAAGACAACGTCGAACACTGGAACTCGATCCTCGATCGTTAATCCCACCGCAATCGGCCGCGATTCGACTTGGGCAGCCCCCAAGTCGAATTAAAGCCGCGATGCTTGACGGAATAGGGCGATAAAGGCATCCCTATGCGGGTGAAATTGACGCTCCTCCTTTTTCCGTTGCTGGCCGTGGTCGGGGCTACGGTCTCGGCTCAACATGTGCCACCTCCGCTGGCCCCCTTACCCAAGATTTCTAACGAATCCAAGCCAACGCAAGCCCCGCCAGAGGTTATTGCTTCCGCTGTCGCGGCGGTCGCCAGCCTCGGCAACGAGGTTGTATTAGGCCACTATCAGGTGGCGGTCGAGCGCATGAATCCGCTCTGGAAAGAGCGCACGGCCCATCGCATGGGCGGAATGGAAGCACTCGAAACCCAACTCGCCGATGTGTCGCGGCAAATGGTGCAGCAGGGCATCAGCATGATTTCCTTCAAGCCCCAAGGACAACCCCGATCCTATGAAGTCGGACCCAGCAGCAAGATGGAAACTGTCAATGGCGAAGCCGTCGAGACGCTGGTTTTCAGAAAGTGGCTGATCCTCATTCCAACAGTGACCAAGTTTCGGATCATCCGTCCGGGAAGTGTGAAGCCGCTGGTGATTGAAAGCACCAGTTTTCAGGCAGCGATATCGGACAAAGGCGCGAACAACTGGACCTTCATCGATGGCTCTGGAATGAGCTCGTCTGATCTGCGAGGTTTGTTTGTGACCTTGCCGAACGACCTCCAGCTTCCCCCTGTGGAAAAGCGTGAGTCCCGTTAGAATTACCCCCATGGCTGTTCAGAAAAAGAAAGTCCCAGAGACAACCTTACTCCACCGTAAACTTGTGGCATTATGGAACCGCGGGCAGAGCCCCTACTGCGAAGTACGCGGCTCGGAAATCCACGGGCGCGGGGTTTACGCGACGTGCCCCATCCCCCGCGAAACGAAGATTATCGAATACGTGGGTGAGTTGATCGATAAAGAGGAGAGCGAGCGACGCGGTAATTCCCAGCAAGCCAAATCGGACGCAACGGGCGACGCGGCGGTCTATATCTTCACGCTTACCGACAAGCACGACCTCGATGGCGACGTGCCATGGAATACCGCGCGGCTCATCAACCATTCCTGCCAACCGAATTGTGAAGCATGGATTGAAGGCCGAAAAATTTTCATTCACGCGCTCTGCGACATCCAAGTCGGCGAGGAGTTAACCTTCGACTATGGGTTTGATGTCGACTGCTATGAGGACCATCCCTGCCGCTGCGGCAAGGATGGCTGCATCGGCTATATCGTGAGCCGCAGCCAGTGGACCGAGTTGGAAGCCCGCTTGAAAGCCAAGGGCTGACGCGGCATTGCGCAAATCAACCCTGCATCAACTTTATGCCCCACCAAATCAAGGTTCCGGTGGCGGTGAGCAAGAGAAGTAGCAACCAAAGGCTACGATTCTGATCGCGCAGAATGTTCGCCGCCTGACCACGAGTGGTGATCATTTGATCGTGCTCTTTTCTGCGGCGACGCTCCTCGATTTCCGCTAGGGGCGGCATGGTCGTCTCGCGCTCTTTTTGCTCGCGCGCCAACCTTTGAGGGATCTCTGCAAATTGCTTTTGAAGCTGCTCCAACCGCAGCTCCGCCTCGCGGAGTTCATTCAGCTCCTGCTCTTCGATGGAAAGGCTGCTGCGGCTCATGGGATTGAGTAACAATCGGCTACTTGCTAAGATACACGAGTAGGGCCAAGCCCCCCAGCACCAATATCGGCAGGTTGAAGGCGAAGCCGTTGCGGAGATTAAGCATGAACTCAGAATTCGTTACGCGGCGGTTGCTGGTGCGGCTTTGTTTCGCTGCGCGACCAAAAATTGCCCCGCTGCGGGTTCCTTCGAAGTGTGTCGAAGCTTGGTCATATTCATCCGCGGCAATGTCGATGGCCATGATCGCTTTATCGAGACGCTCGGACACTTGCTCGCGAGTCCAGCTTTCTGGATTAAACTTTTGAACTTTTTCGAGATGCGCGGCAAAACAAGTGCGACATTGTTCAAGATCGTCCGCCTCTTGGCGCATATCGAACAATTCGCGATCAATCAATGTAATCGAGGCGGTAAGCCTTTCCGTGAGCTCGACTTGCTGGGATACAAAATTGCGTTTGCGAGCCGTCAGTTCTTCAAGCTCACTTTTTTTGCGCTCGAGTTCCTCCTGTTGCTGCCGAATGCGATTGATGTCTTCCTCGGCATCTCTGAGCTTGCGGTCAAAGTCATCTTCACGGCTAAAGCTACTGGCAGAGCCCATTTCCATTTGGGTCGAGCGGATCTTGATGTGGTGGGTATGTTCGCCTAGTGCACTCATAAGTTAAGACGCGTTTAACTGATACAAAGCGATTACCAGAAACACCTTGGCCCATCCAGCAAAATATTTCGGATATCTTGACTAAATTTGCACACTGCATTTCAGCGCTGCGGTTTGGCTCAAATATAGAACATCGGCGCACCCTGGCTACTAGCCAGATTCTCCAACGTGATTCCCTCGAGTGCCTGCAGCAACTTTGCCGAAACCTGATCCCAAGCCGATCGCACGGAACTACCCGACTCCCCTCCACTGGTCACGGAACTCTGCAAGAGCATCGGGTCGACAGCTTCTATGATTTGTCTCAGAGTGATCAACGCGGCGCTGCGCCCCAGCAGGTATCCACCCGCCTTGCCGCGACGACTTTCGATAAGTCCCGCGCGGCGAAGATCATTGAGAATTTGCACAAGAAAGTTTGCAGAAACCGCCTCCCGTTGCGCAAGCTCTTCCAGCCGGGTGAGGGTCGGCCCGTCATGGCGCTTCGCCAGTTGAGCCATCGCCCGGAACGCATATTCCAATTTCTGTGAAATCTTCATGAGCGAATCTCAACAAACCCGAAGCGACTCGGCGAGCACGAACGCGACCAAGCTTTGTAGCGGTAACTTGGCAGACCTTGACAATATTTGGGAGACCCTACGCCGCGAGGCCAGCCGCGTCGCTGCGGATGAGGCGACTCTCCAGCATCTCGTCTACGACGTGATTCTTTCGCGAGAAACACTCGCCGCAGCCCTAGGCGCGCGGCTTGCCCGCCGGCTTGCCCGTGAAGATATGCCTCGCAGCTCGATGGAGCCGCTGTTGACCGGAGTTTTCGAGGCTCATCCGCAGATTGTTCATAGCGCAGCACGCGACTTGCGCGCGATGTTTGAACGCGATCCCGCGTGTTTTTCACCGCTCGAGCCGGTATTGTTTTTCAAAGGCTTCCTCGCCCTAACTACCTACCGAGTCGCCCATCAGTTATGGCAGGATGATCGCCGCTGGTTGGCGCTTTATTTCCAAAGCGTTGCTAGCGAGGCCTTCGCCGTGGACATCCACCCCGCCGCGCGCATTGGCTGCGGCATCCTGCTCGACCACGCCACTTCTTTTGTGGTCGGCGAGACAGCGATCATCGAAGACGATGTTTCCATCCTACACGAAGTCACACTTGGCGGCACGGGCAAGCAGTCCGGCGATCGCCACCCCATCATCCGCTCGGGTGTCCTCATCGGCGCTGGAGCGAAAATTCTCGGCCGCGTCGAAATCGGCACAGGGGCTAAGGTAGGCGCTGGCAGTGTCGTGCTCAATGATGTGGCTCCGCACACGACCGTGGCTGGAGTACCTGCCGTCGTCGTCGGTGTCCCGAGCGAAGAGAACCCCGCCACCGAGATGAACCAGAAGCTCGACGGCTGCTACCACATTTGAGCAGACCATTCGGTTGAGGGGTACTCGCCCAAAGATGCTGTCCAAGAGGCCGCAGAGCCTTGGGATGAACCGAATCCACTTGGCGGTCTAGGGCTTTTTGTCTGCTGCCAATTTGGGATCCTTGTAGGTGGATTGCACGTAAACTTCACGCAGCAACTTGTGCTCGATTTGGCAAGGACTGTGAGCCATCAGGTCGGCACCCTTGTTGTTTTTCGGAAAGGCAATCACTTCGCGGATGCTGTCTTCGCCGGAAACCAGCATCGCGATGCGGTCGAGGCCGAGCGCGAGACCACCGTGCGGCGGCGCACCAAAGCGGAATGCATCGAGAAGGTGACCGAACTTGATCTGTTGTTCCTCAGGTCCGACACCGAGCACGCTGAACATCTGCGCTTGCAGGTCCTTTTCGTGAATCCGGATCGAGCCACCGCCAAGTTCGTAACCATTGAGCACGACGTCGTAGGCAACCGCGCGAACGTTGGCGTAATCGCCCGCTTCCAACAGCGCGAGGTCATCGGGATGGGGGCGGGTGAAGGGGTGGTGAACCGCGGTCCAATCGCCGGTTTCATCGTCTTGGGCGAGCAGTGGGAAGTCGACCACCCACAGGAAGTTGTATGCGGTAGAATTCTTGTTCAGCTCCATCATCACAGCGGCTTCCGTACGGACACGGCCAAGAATGGTGCTCACGCTTTCGCGCGAGCCCGCAGCGAAGAAGACGATGTCACCTTCGGCAAGATCGAGTTTGGCAACGACCGCGGCCTTTTCTTCATCGGTGAAGATTTTCCAAAGCGGGCTCTTGTATTCGCCATTTTCCAGTTTGATGAACGCGAGGTTCTTGACGGGAAGCCCGGCCTGTACTGCGATCTCATTGAGGCGGTTCATTTGGCCCGTGGTGATACTGGCGAAGCCCTTGGCGTTGATCGCACGGACGACACCGCCGCCATCGAGGATGCCGCGGAAAATCTTGAACTCAGTTGCGGCGAACACATCGCCAAGATCATTGATTTCCATGCCGTAACGGGTGTCCGGCTTGTCGGAACCATAGATGTCGATCGCGTCGCGATAGGTCATCCGTGGGAAACTTTCCGGCACCGCGATGCCGAGGCCCGCCTTGAACATCGAAGCCAGCAGGCCCTCGACCAGTTTAATGATGTCCTCCTGCGTGACGAAACTGGCTTCGATATCGATCTGGGTGAATTCCGGCTGGCGGTCGGCGCGCAAATCCTCATCGCGGAAACAGCGGGCGATCTGGAAATACTTCTCCATCCCTGCCACCATCAGCAGCTGCTTGTACTGCTGGGGGGCCTGTGGCAAAGCGTAGAAACGTCCGGGGTTGAGGCGCGATGGGACGAGGAAATCGCGGGCACCTTCTGGCGTCGGGTTTGACAAGATCGGCGTTTCGATTTCGTAAAAGCCGGAGTCGTCGAGGTAACGGCGCGCGGCCGAAGTGATGACGCTGCGCTGGCGGATGTTCTGGCTCATGCGCGGACGGCGAAGATCGAGGTAGCGGTATTTCATCCGCAGATCTTCGTTGGAAAGCTCCTTATCGAGCTGGAATGGCAGCACGTCAGCCTTGTTGACGACCCTGAGTTCAACGGCCACGATCTCAATGCTACCTGTGGCGATTTTTGAGTTTTCCGAGCCATCGAGACGCTTGGAAACGCGGCCGACCACTTGCACAACGTCCTCTTCACGCAGTGTGTGCGACAGGGCAGACACCTCTGGATTCTCGTCGGGGTGAAACACGCACTGGGTGAGACCTTCCCGGTCGCGCAAATCAATAAAGATGACGCCGCCGTGATCCCGTGCGGAGTTCACCCAACCGATGAGCGTAACAGTTTGACCGATGTGGGATTCACGGAGTTCGTTGCAATGATG
>CALPMD020000063.1 GCA_943324575.2 Akkermansia muciniphila | reverse complement strand
CTGCTCAAAGTGGAAGAGTACTTTTCCAAGCAGCCGGAGATTGATCACTACTTCACGGTGGCGGGTTTCAGCTTTGCGGGTAAGGCGCAGAACTCCGCCCTCGCCTTCCTGCGCCTGAAGCCGTGGGATGAGCGCAAAGGCAAGGAACACCACGTCCAAGCGGTCATCCAGCGGGCCTTGATAGGACTCGGCGGCATCAAGGACGCGATCGTGTTTTCGCTCAATCCACCGGCGATTCCCGAGCTCGGGACGTCTTCGGGCTTTGACTTTTGGCTGCAGGATGTGGGCGGCGTGGGTCATGAAAAGCTCAATGCCGCACGCAATCAACTCCTTGGCATGGCGGCTCAGAATCCAGCGCTGATGCAAGTGCGGCCGCAGGGGCTCAATGACGCGGCGCAGCTGAAAATCGACCTCGACCCAGACAAGGCTGTTGCGCTCGGCGTCTCACTGGCGGACATCAACAGCACCCTGCAGACCGCCTTCGGTTCGGCCTACGTGAATAACTTCATCAATGGCCCGCGGGTGCAGCGGGTGATCGTGCAACTCGATGCCCCGTTCCGCATGACCCCCGAGGATCTCGGCAAAGTATACGTCCGCAACAAGAGCGGCGGAATGGTGCCCCTGTCGGCATTGACCCAGACGCATTGGACATTTGGTTCGCCACAGCTCCAACGTTACAATGGCATCCCCGCCGTGAATATCGTCGGCTCTGCGGCGCCGGGACTCAGCTCGGGCCAGGCGATGATCGAGATGGAGCAAATGGCGGCGAAGTTGCCGCCGGGGATCGGTTACTCATGGAGTGGCCAGTCGTTGGAAGAGCGGATTTCGGGCAATCAGGCGCCTTTGCTCTACGGCATCTCGCTGTTGATTGTTTTCCTCTGTCTCGCCGCTCTTTATGAAAGTTGGTCGATTCCCGTGGCGGTGATTTTCGTGGTGCCGTTAGGGATTCTGGGGGCGCTCGCGGCGGTTTCGTTCCGCGACTTGCCAAACGATGTGTATTTCAAAGTCGGCTTGCTGACCACGGTCGGTCTTTCGACGAAAAACGCCATTCTGATTATCGAGTTTGCGCTCGATCTCCAGAAGGAAGGCAAGGGTCTGATCGAGGCGATTCTCACAGCGGTCAAGCTGCGCTTGCGGCCGATTCTGATGACCTCGATGGCCTTTGTGCTGGGGGTTGTGCCCTTGGTAATCAGCACCGGTGCGGGTTCCGCCAGTCAGAATGCGATCGGCACGGGTGTCGCAGGTGGGATGATCACGGGTACGGTTCTGGCCGTCTTCCTCGTTCCGGTATTTTTTGTGGTGGTGAGCCAAATCGTCGCCCGCTTTTCTCGCGGCGCAATCCCAGCGGATCGTGAATCCAAAGAAGGATAAATTCATCATGCGTAAGTCATCCATTTCCACGCTCGCGATCATTCTGGTGTCGGGTGCTTGTTCGTTCAAGCCGGCGCTGGATCGGCTGACGCTTCCCGTCGCCGCGACTTTTCCAGGCGCTGCCGAGGGCGCCGTCCCTGCGGACATTGCCTGGCAGAAGTTTTTCACGGATCCACGGCTGAAGAAACTCGTCGAGGCCGCGCTGGCGAACAATCGCGACCTGCGCATCGCGGCTCTCAACGTCGAGCAGTCCCGCGCCCAGTACGGCATTTCCCGTAGCGAGTTGTTCCCTTCCATCTCTGGCACGGCCTCCAGCAATCGCCAGCGCAGCCTCGGTTCCGGCAGTTCTGCGGTGGTGACCACGACGTCCAATCCCTACGCGCTGACGGTCGGATTTTCCTCCTACGAACTCGATTTGTTTGGTCGCATCCGCAGCCTGAATGACTCGGCCCTCGAAAAATACTTCGCGAGCGATGAGGCGCGTGTCGGGGCGCAGATCTCACTGGTGGCAGAGGTTGCCAACCAATACCTCGTCGAGCGCGCCCTGCAGCAGCAAGTGGCGCTTTCCCAGCAAACGCTCGACGGCATGAATGCGGCCCATGGCTTGATGAAACAACGCTTCGACGCAGGTACCGTGTCGGAGCTCGACCTCAGTTCGACGGAAGTCCAGCGGCAGACAGCCAAGGCGGACTTGGCCGCCTTCCAACAGCGCATCGCGCTGATCAACAACTCGCTGACCTTTCTTGCTGGTGGCGCTTTGCCAGCGGGCTTGCCGCCGGGTCGATCGCTGGACGAAGTCATCGTGGCGGATGTCAAAGCCGGGGTTTCATCGGATCTGTTGCGTCGTCGTCCCGACGTCCGCGAAGCGGAACACCAGCTCCGTGCCGCCAATGCCGACATCGGTGCGGCTCGCGCGGCGTTTTTCCCCAGTGTAACGCTCACAGCCAACAGCGGCACGGCCAGCCATAGCTTCTCCAACCTGTTCAGCAATGGCACGGGCACTTGGTTGTTTGCGCCCAATGTGAACCTGCCGATTTTCACGGGGGGGCGCAACAAGGCCAATCTCGATGCCTCAAAAATCGGCAAGAACATCGAGATCGCCCGCTATGAAAGGGCCATCCAGAACGGCTTCCGCGAGGTGGCAGACGGTCTCGCCGCTCGCAGCGGTTTGGCCGAGCAGATCACCGCCACGGTGGGTCTGGTCGCCGCCCAGCAGAAGCGAGCGGAGCTCGCCAATGCCCGTTACAATCAAGGCGTGGACAGTTATTTCGAAGTCCTGACCGCCTCGCTGGATCTTTATTCGTCCCGTCAGAATTTGATCCAGCTCCGCTTGGCCCAGGCCGTCAATTCGGTGAGCCTTTACAAGGCGCTCGGCGGCGGGTGGTGAATTGAGAGTCGCTTAAATGCGTCCCGCTCGAAAAAGCACGAGATATTTTTCGGGATACCCACATTTTTTTCAGCGACCTAACGGTCGAATCATTGGCTGAGTGGATTTATATTCGCCTAAATGGCATTTTCAGGGTCGTGCAGTACTTGCAGGAAAGGTTGCTTATCAATCTTGCTTGAATATCACCGCCATTTGAGACAGGAAGAGGGCCGTAAATCATTGAGATAACAAGGCTTCAAGCGCTTATTTGGTCAAATTATAGAATCATTGGGTTACCATTATTGCTGCAAGGTTGTTTTGTTAAATAAGTGAAAGATGAATGCCTTTGAGGGGTGGAGTTTTTGAATAAATGAGGATTTTGAATTCGTGATGGGAGGGAGAATTTTAAATAATAGACATGCAGCGCGGAATTTATCGGGAAGGCCATGGGCTCTCCTGGGCGGACTTCTGTCCGCGGTGAGCGTCAGCCTCCTGTTATATGTCGTTATTATTCGATTGCTGAAGAATCATGAGCCCGTCGGTACCGCATACTTTTTGTCGCTGCCGGTATTGGGGCTGGCAGCATGCCGTTTATCGCCTGTGTGGGCATGGTCCTTGGCGGGATCGTGGTGCTTGCTAACCACGATTTCGAAGCTCTATGGCGATGGGCCATACGCACTGGGCAGTGCCAGCCAGACAATGGGTGTCACCGAGCTAGCTTTCGGTCCGGTGGTGATCGCCGCATGCGTCTATTTCATCTCCAGGGCATCGTCAGGGTTGAAGCGGCAGATCAAGCTCAACGAGATCGTCTTGTCAGACTCTGGGATCGAACTTTGGGAATGGGATAGGCGTCGCGGCTTTGCCGGTGTTCGCGGCCTGTCCGCAGGCGGATATCTGCGGGACGTGATTGTCGATTTGGAGGATCGAGAGGCGTTGGTTCGGCTGCAAGGCGGCGACCAGGCCGCCGATACTTGGAATGAGCGGATTCAACACAAGGCGCTTTCTACCTCGACGCTGCTGTCGGCGGGACGGATTTTGAAACGCAGCAGGGACGGCTGTGCCAGGCAGGCGATCGGTTTACTGCAAGACGTTTCGGCCTCCGATCAAGCGGAAACGGCGCAAATTCAGCTGACGGCTAAAAAAGCAAAGCTGCAAAATTTGCAGGCGAAACTGAACCCGCACTTTCTTTTCAATTCGCTCAATGTCATCCGCGCCTTGGTCTACATCGATCAAAAGAAGGCGGACGAAGCGATTGGCTCGCTGGCGGGCCTGATGCGCAGTCGCCTGTCAACCTCGGATGCTGAGCTGATCGATCTGGGTGAGGAATTGGGGCACATTCGCGAGTTACTGCATCTGGCCCGCTTGCGCTTTGGCAAGCGCCTGAGAAGCCGTGTGCGAGTCGACAGGGATTTGCTAAAAACACCCGTTCCGCCGATGATGCTACTCAATTTGGTGGAAAATGCGATCACCCATGGGATCGCGAATCTGGAGCAGGGCGGAATGATTCACATCACAGGCAAAGCGCTCGGCGAACAGGTGTATCTTTCGATCAAAAGCTCTGGCATCTTGGCCTTGGATTACAAGGATGGCATCGGCACGCGGGAGGCGAAGCAGCGGCTGGAGTTGCTTTATGGCCAGCGATCGAGTTTTTCAATTTTTCAGTTAGACGAAGCAAACGTGCTCGTCGAAATCCATCTGCCACAGCACTACATCCCAAACGATACTCCGCCCACATGAACCTCCCAACGACCACCTTTTTGATTGTAGATGACGAAGAACTCGCACGCGTGGAGCTCCGACGTCAGTTGACCAGCTTGGTTCCCACGTTCACCTGTCTCGAAGCGGGCAACCTTCAGGAGGCCAGAGCGCAGCTGCTAGACAAGCGCGTCAACGGCGTCTTTCTGGATCTGGAGATGCCCGGTGGCCACGGGATGAGTTTCCTCCCAGAACTCCAGGCGATGGAGGTACCCGTGGTCTTGGTGACCGCCCATGACCGCTACGCGGTCGAGGCCTACGATGGAAATGTTTGCGACTATCTACTCAAACCGATTGAGCGCACACGACTGGCAAGAGCCTTGGCTCGCATCCGCCAGCCCGAACAGGATTTCGACCGAAAGCTGCTCGTGCTGGGTGATCAAAGCGGCTGCTGGCCGATGTATATGGATGAAATTATCCTGATCGAGACGCAAGGCCCGCAAAGCCTGTTTCATTTGAAGGATCGGACTCCGATTTTGATCCCGTGCAGTTTGAAGGAAATCGAGCAATCTCTCGATCCCAAGCAATTCGTGCGGGTCAATCGCAGCCAGATCGTTCGCTTGCACTGTATGAAAATGATTAGCCGCCGGGAAGGCAGCGGCAATTTCGAGTCGGAGTTGGAGGGCCACGGGATGATCGAGTTTTCACGCCGCCAGTCGCAGGCCTTTCGCCAACGCTTTGGGTTCTGACAAAGGACGAGGTTTTTCCGGCGACCGGGATCGCGCGCTTTTGCTGACAACGCCCTGTTTTGCGGCGCTTTGTCGGGATTCTGAAGTTGGCATTGGCTGTGCATGGGGCAGGAAGGATGAATCTTCCTGCATCCGACTCTTTACAAGTGGGGAGATCCCTGCCACACACCTCGAAATTTAGCCGCCCGGCGATCTTTCCCGAACCATCTCACTACCATGCCCAAAGACACCTCGATCCGGAAAATTCTTGTCATTGGCTCCGGCCCTATCGTCATTGGCCAGGGCTGCGAGTTCGACTACTCCGGCGTCCAGGCGTGCAAGGCGCTGAAAGAAGAAGGCTACGAAGTCATTCTCGTGAATTCGAACCCGGCGACGATCATGACCGATCCGGAGTTTGCGCACCGCACTTATATCGAGCCGATCACGCCCGAGGTGGTGGAAAAGATCATCATCCGCGAAAAGCCCGACGCGCTGTTGCCAACCTTGGGAGGACAAACGGCCTTGAATACGTCGATGTCGCTGTTCAAATCGGGAACGCTCGAAAAACATGGCGTGCGGATGATCGGTGCCAACGCCGAAGCGATCGACAAGGGCGAAGATCGCCACCTTTTCAAAGAGGCGATGATCAAGATCGGGCTCGATATGCCGCGCTCTGGCATTGCCCACACGATGGACGAAGCCCGCAAAGTCGCCGAGGAAATCGGGACATTTCCGCTGATTGTGCGCCCAGCATTCACCCTCGGTGGTCAAGGTGGCGGGATCGCTTACAACCGCGAGGAGTATGAGGAAATCATCACCCGCGGGCTCGATCTTTCGCCGGTTTCCGAAGTGCTCATCGACGAATCCCTGCTCGGCTGGAAAGAATTTGAAATGGAAGTCATGCGTGACTGCGCCGACAACTGCGTGGTCATCTGTTCCATCGAAAACATCGACCCAATGGGGGTCCATACGGGCGATTCGATCACCGTCGCACCGATCCAGACCCTCACCGACCGCGAGTATCAGATCATGCGGGATGCCTCCTTCGCGGTGATCCGCGAGATTGGGGTGGAGACGGGTGGTTCAAACATTCAATTTGCCACCGACCCGAAGACCGGCCGCATGATCGTCATCGAGATGAACCCGCGCGTTTCACGCTCGTCGGCACTGGCTTCGAAAGCCACGGGTTTCCCGATCGCCAAGATCGCGGCCAAACTTGCTGTCGGGTACACCCTCGACGAGCTGCCAAACGACATCACCCGCGTCACGCCTGCTTCTTTCGAGCCGACGATCGACTATGTGGTCACTAAAATCCCGCGTTTCACCTTCGAAAAGTTTCCCACCGCCAATGCGGTTCTGACCACCTCGATGAAATCCGTGGGCGAGGCGATGTCGATCGGCCGCACCTTCAAAGAGAGCATGCAGAAGTGCCTGCGCTCGCTGGAAACTGGACGCTGGGGCTTTGGTTTCGACAAAAAGGATCCCCAAAACCCGACACGCGACGAGATCACCCGCAAGCTGCAGATCCCGAACGCCGAGCGCATTTTCTGGCTGCAAACCGCCTTCGTCAACGGCTGGACGCTGGAGGAAATCCACTCCGCCACCGCGATCGACCCATGGTTCCTCGGCCATCTTCAGCAAATCGCCGCTGAAGGTTCGCAACTCGCCGAGCTCGACCTGAAACGTGCGAAGAAGCTCGGTTTCTCCGACCGCCAGATCGCCCTCGCCAAGGGCACTCACGAAGACGACGTCCGCGCCGAGCGCAAGGCCAAGGGGATCATCCCAACCTATCGCCTCGTCGATACT
>CALPMD020000062.1 GCA_943324575.2 Akkermansia muciniphila | reverse complement strand
TGCCGCTATTGGCCCCCAGCAGCCACTCAATGAGGCAAGAGAAATCCGGCTCATGGCCGACGATGGCGACCCGCCTGTATTCGCGAAAGGCCACCAGCTCTGCGATGGCCTTTTCAGGACTCATGCCACTGCTCAACCAGCTTTGGATGATGGCACCGGGAATCCCTGCCGCATGGCAAAACTCGTCCGCTGTCTGGCGGGCGCGGATCAGCGGACTAGTCAGGACGATGTCGGGCAGGACGCCAGCACCCATCAGTAAATGTCCGGCACGGCGCGCCTGCTGACGGCCTTTTTCAATCAGCTCCCGCGAAAAATCGCCGGCCGCGTTGTGGTCTTCCGCCTTGCCGTGCCGCAGTAAAATGAGATCCATGTCGGGTAGATATGGGTGAGATTACCTCACATGGTCATTCCACCGTCCACGGCGATCACCTGACCGGTGATGTAGCGGGCCGCCGGACTGGCGAGGAACGCGACCGTGTGGGCGATGTCCTGCGTCTCCCCGAAGGTCGCCAGAGGAATCTTGCCTATCACCGCGTCTTTAACGGCTTGTGCCAATTCATCGGTCATGTCCGTAGTGATGAACCCCGGGGCCACCGCATTGCAAGTCACGCTACGACCAGCCAGTTCGCGGGCGACAGCCTTGGTGAAGCCGATGAGCCCCGCCTTACTTGCCGAGTAGTTCGTTTGGCCCGCGTTGCCGATCAAGCCAATGACCGAGGCAATGTTGATGATCCGCGGATCTTCCGCTTTCATTAGTACCCGCATGAAGGCTTTGACCGTGTTGAAAGCGCCTTTCAGATTGGTATCCAAGACCGTATCCCAATCTTCCTCCTTCATCCGCATCAGCAATCCGTCGCGGGTCACGCCTGCGTTGTTGATCAGAATATTCACTGGGCCAAGCTCTTCGCCGATCTTCTTGGCTAGCTCTTGCACGGCCGCATGGTCTGCCACATCCACGGCATAAGCCGTGGCCGATCCTGGGAAGGCCGCATTGATTTCCTCCGCCGCTTTACCGCAGCTCGCAGCACTGCGGCTCACCACCGCGACCTTCGCACCTTCGGAAGCAAGCGTACGGGCGATTTCCTGACCGATTCCGCGGCCACCTCCGGTGACGACAGCGATTTTATTGGCAAAACGTGACATCCAAAGAATCTGCCGAACGAACCGCTTCCTTGTCAATTCCGGCGATACTCCATCTCTGGATTGTTTGCCTCACACGTCTCCATGCGTGGAATGCCACGCCGCGTAAACCTTCGGCGAAATTTCCGACGGCTTGATCTCCGAGCGACCGCCCCAGAAAACGTTGGTGTAACTCACGGGAATCCCGGCGGCGGCGAGGTGGAGGTCAATCGCTGCCTTATGCTCCAACACTCGATCTTTTTCTGTACCGTGCATGACGCCCATGATGTTGACGTTGCCAAACTGCGGACCGCCTTCGCGCCAGTAGGCGTGGGTCATGCAGAAATGCCGACCCACCTCGCCACCGGCCTCCACCTCGCGGCCCTTCGGCACGGCCCAGTGGAATAGCCCGTTGAAGCGGGTCACGCGTTCGCCAGAGGCGGATGGCTTGACGTGTTCGAGGAATGTCGAAAAACGACCGATCACTTTCTTCTGATTGAGCGTTTCAGCGACTTCGCAGAAGCGCTCGAGCGAGACCCCAGCGATCTCCGCTCGCTTGTCCCACGGGGTTTCACCGATCTCATCGAGCGAGAGCTCTTCCTTGAGGGCGAGCAGCACATCCCACTCTTCCGCTGTCAAGTCGACCGCCGTCGTAGTCATCATCACGGCGGGCTCATCGGCCTTGGCTCCTGGCTCGAGCACTTTGCGACGGGTATGGCCGACACCCAATGCGAACACTCCGTTAGCTGGCATCAGCAGATATTCGGTCGCCCCAGTCAGGCGCAGCAGGGTGGTCGCATGAAAATCGAGCGATTCGCCGACCGGAACCTTCAGCGTTGTCCACAAGCGGTAGCCCGAACCGGAGACTTCCGTGTCCGTCGAGCGAATCACCACGTGCCCGGAAAACGGATCCTCCTTGGCCATGAAATCAAATGCGGCATTGAGCTTTTCTTCAGGCACCTTCCACGCCACGAGCGCACCGTGTGCCAGCTTGGTGGCGAGCAGCGTCTGCCGAACGCGCCGAACCACGCCGGCCTCGACCATTGCGCGGATGCGCTCGATCACCGTTTCTAACGGCACTTCAGATTTTTCAGCGATCACGTGAAACGGATGGCGTTGGAAGCCGGCGATTAGATCCTCGGAAACGGCAAGGATGGCGGCATTGACGGGATCGGAGTGTTCGACAGGGATGCTGGAGTTCATGGCTGGAAAAGTGATGGAAAGGATAGGGGTGTGCGCTGCAGATTTGATCCAAAGCCGCACAAATTATGCGGAAGTTTCAACGCTGAGCTCCTTGAGGTAGCCGAGAGCGGTCTCGCGATCAAGGATTCGTCCTTCCAGTTGCTCAGTTTGCACCGCTTCAAGCAGTGCCTTGAAATGCGGCCCTGGAGCGAGGCCGAGCTGGATCAGGTCGCGCCCAGTCACCAGCGGTGTCGGAATCAACGGCTCGGAAGCAAATTCCTCAGCCTTGGCTTGCAGGAACTCGTAGTTGTCCGTGAAGCCATTCGACGATCCGCAGTCGACGCGGTGCAGTTCCATTTCCTCGGCAAAGGTCGGGGCCGCCATGAAGCGTTTCAGCTTGGCCGTGCGCATTTGCTGCACGTTCATGAACTGCATGTGCCGTGCCACCATCGGCACCACGGCGTCGACGACATCATTCGGGTAGCGCAGGCGGCGCAGGATCGCGTCAGCCATTTCTGCTCCCATCGCGTCGTGGCCGTTGAAGCGGATTCGCCCCGCTTCGTCGTCGAATGTTTGGCAAGGCGGCTTGGCGATGTCGTGCAGCAACACGGCCAGGCAAAGCTCCAGTGGTGCATCCGGTCCCAGCATCCCCAGCATGATGCAGGTATGCGTGTAGACGTCGCCCTCGGGATGCCACTCGGGCGGCTGTTCGCAGCCGATGGTTTTTAAAAACTCAGGCACGATGTGCAGCATCAGCCCCGTTTCCACTAATCGCTCAACACCCGCACGGCGGCGCGGCGAGACGAGGATCTTTGAGAACTCATCGCGAATCCGCTCGGGCGAAATCCGTTCCAGAAGGGGAGCGCACTCGCAGATCGCCGCCAAGGTGCTGGCTTCGATGTCGAAGTTTATCACAGTCGAAAATCGCACGGCGCGCAGTAGCCGCAGCCCGTCTTCGGTGAATCGCTTGTGCGGCTCACCGATCGCACGCAGCAGCTTGGCCTTCAGATCAGCCAGCCCGCCGACATAATCGATGACCTCGCCTGTTTCCGGCCGTTCGAACAAGCCATTGATCGTGAAATCCCGCCGCTGTGCATCATCCTCTGGCGTCGAAAACGTCACCGTCTCAGGCCGCCGACCATCCTTGTAACTGCCATCCGTCCGGAAGGTTGCGATCTCTACGTGATGGCCGCGGCATTTGGCGATCACCACGCCAAAGTGCGCCCCCACCTCATTGGCACCCGGAAAAAGCGCGAGCACCTGCTCAGGCCGCGCTGAAGTCGCGATGTCGTAGTCCTTCGGCTCCAAGCCCAAGAGCCGATCTCGCACACAACCGCCCGCAAACAATGCCTCGTACCCCGCAGCATTCAGCCGGTGGGCAAGTTCCAAGGCAGCTTCACGGGCAGGCATGGCAAAACCATTGGCCGACTCCTATGAGGATTCAAGCGGGAATGGAAATCTTTGGCGCAATTCAAGCAGCGATCAGCGGATCGTTGTCGTCCTTTCCGTGGTGATATTGCCACTAGGGTAGACTCGACTGCCACTCTGGGTTGTCGTCGTGGTGGAGCTTGAGGGTACACCTGGATTCACATTGGTGGTGCAATTGGTGAGGCAAACCAGAATCGCTAGAGTCGCCAGACTTTGGAGGATCGTTTTCATGTGGTTAGTTGGGTTGAGGCACAGGCCCTACCTCTCGCATGATCTATGCCGACTTTGTCGGCTGTGGCGGTCAGCTTGGTTTTTAAGTCAGCGCTTGGATTGAAGCGCTTAACCGACACATCTTCTGAAGCTGCGGAAGTGAATGCCGTTGCAGATCGCAATGCTTTGAACGTGCGCATTGCGAAATGCGTCGGTGCCTCGACCCACTCTGCCTATCCCTGCTTGGACAGGGAGGGAAACGCAGGATCCTTATTTGTGAAGGATCTTCGCGACCTTCGGCGCACGCAGGCGGTGCGGCTCCGGCAGATCGGAACCGAGCAGTGGGCGGCAGTAGTTCAAGAAGTCTTCGGTCACCCCGTTGCCAGCCGCATTGATGAAGTTGTCGGGCATGTGGCGGGTTTTCCCAGCCACGTTTTCGATGGGCACCAGATCGTAGTCCACGCTGTAATTGAGGACTGGGCGGCGGATCACCACCGAGCCGTCCACATTGTCCCACATCGCGTATTGCACGGCTTTCTCGCCAACTTCACGAGCTTCGCGAGCGTCGCGATCGGACTGGATGCCCATGAATGAACGCTGCAGGTAGCCAAAGGTATCGGAGCGAACTCGCTTGATGCCGAGCGATTTGCGGATCTCGTTGGAAAGCAGGTCGCCGAGTGCGCCGGTGCCGGAAAGCTGGATGTTGCCGTGAGAATCACGCTCCTCGGTGCCGAGCAGTTTGGTGATCATCGCAGTGCCGTCCACATCAGAGATGCCTTCTGAAACTGCGATGGTGCAGAGGCCGTGCTGCTTGTAAACGCGGTCCACATCGCCGAGGAACTTGTCCATTTCAAAGGCGCGCTCGGGGACGTAAACCAGGTGCGGACCGTCGTCGAAATACTTGCGAGCCAGGGCGGAGGAAGCGGTGAGGAATCCCGCGTGACGACCCATCACCACGCCGATGTAAACGCCCTGCAGTGCACGGTTGTCGAGGTTGACGCCGGAGAAAGCCTGGGCGACAAAGCGGGCTGCGGAGCCGAAGCCCGGGCAGTGGTCGTTCTCCTCGAGATCGTTGTCGATGGTCTTGGGAATGTGAATGGCGCGCAGCTCGTAGTTCGCTTCCTTCGCCTGCTCGTTGACGATGCGTACTGTGTCGGACGAATCATTGCCGCCGACGTAGAAGAAGTAGCGGATGTCGTGGGCTTGCATCACCTTGAACATCCGTGCGCAGTATTCTTCATCGGGCTTGTCGCGGGTGGAAAGCAAGCCCGAGGAAGGCGTGCCGGCCACTTGCTCGAGGTTGTGGGTGGTCTCGCGAGTGAGATCGACGAAGTTTTCATCGATGATGCCACGCACGCCGTGGACGGCTCCATAGATGGAGGTCACTTGGCTGAACTTGCGGGCCTCAAGGGCAACGCCTACAACGCTTTGATTGATGACCGGGGTGGGGCCACCACCCTGCGCGACAAGTACTTTTCCGAATAAACGACTCATGGGGCCGTTAGAATCGTCAATTATCACCGAGAAGCAAGCCTTGAAATATGATCGATTTGCAATTCGTGGGCCATCATTTGCCGCTCCAGCCACCGCCCAGTGCCTTGACCAAAACCGCGAGGGTAATGCGTTGTTGGGCATCCACTTGGCTCAGCGCGAGGCGGGTTTGCAACACGCTGCGGTCGGCATCGACGACATCGAGGTAGCTGGTCAGACCCTTGTCGTAGCGCTCTTGGGAGAGCTTGCGGGTATCGCGCGCGCTGGCCAGAGCCTGCTCGAGCGCGCTGCGGGATTTGGCCAACCCCTTGAGATCGACCAGCGCGTCTTCCACCTCGCGGAGGGCGATGAGCAGGGTCTGCTGGTAGGTGGCGAGGACCTCGTCATAGCGGCTGCGGGATGCCTGATAGTTTGCCTTGTTAGAGCCACCGTTGAAGATGGGCGCAGCCACGCCGGTGCCCAGCGCGAGCACTCGGTTTTGCAAGTCGAGGAAGCGCTTGATGTCGACGGACTCGAAGCCCGCTCCGGCGCTGAGGGTGAAGTTCGGATAGAAAGCAGCCTTGGCCACGCCGATGCGGGCGCTGGCCGTACGCAGTTCCTCTTCCGCAGCCTTTACATCGGGGCGGCGGTTGAGGACCTCGGCAGGCAGCCCGGCTTGGATCGTGGGCAGCGTGGTTAGAGAACTGCGGCGGGCGACTGAAAAGTCGGACGGCCGCAGACCGCAGAGCACAGCAAGAGCGTGTTCCGCCGAGCCGCGCTGGCGCTGGACGGCCGCGAGGTCATTGTTGGCCAATTCCAACTCCGTTCGCGCGCGGCTGGAAGTGAGTCCATCGACCAGCCCGGCATCGGATTTGGACTTCTCGATGTCGAGCGCCGCCTGACGGCTTTTGATCGTATCGACGACCACGGACTCTTGGGCATCGAGCCCACGCAGCAGGAAATACTGGCGAGCCACTTCGGTGGCGACGCCCAGGCGCTGCGACACAAACAGCGCTTCGCTGGCGCTCGCTTGGGCAGTCGCAGCCTCGACGAGGCGCTTGTTGCGCCCCCAGAGGTCGATGTCGTAGGCGAGATTGAAGGTGCTCCGATACCGCTGGGACTCGAGCTCAATGCCGGCTCCCGCTGGCAGATTTCCACGCAGCGCATCGGCGGAGCTACGCGAAATTCCCGCCGTGCCGGTGAGGTCGAGCGTGGGAAAAAGTCTGGCGCGGTCCACGCCGACCAGCGCACGGGCGGTGTCCACGCGGGACTTGGCGGCTGATAGATCTTGGTTGGCAGCCAGCGCGCGATTCACCAAGCGGCTCAGCTCACGGTCATTGAAGAGGGTCCACCAATCATCAGGCAGGTGCCGGGCGGATTCCACCTTCGCCTCTTTCCATTTCGATCCGCCCTCTGCAAACGGCAGTTGGAAGTCAGGCCCGAGGGTGCACGATCCGAGAAGCAATGCGGCAGGAAAGAGGAGCAGGCGTGAGTTCATGGCTTGGGACGGCGATCGGGGGCTTCGATGAATACGTCCACCTGCTGGCCGACGTAAAGCGGCGGGTCAGTCGGACG
>CALPMD020000061.1 GCA_943324575.2 Akkermansia muciniphila | reverse complement strand
TCGCCCAGAGCAGTCACCGCTGTCACTCATGGGGATTCCGTTGCAGGAAAAATCAGCGACTCGCCGCTCTGAGAAATTGGCAATCTCAAGATTGATTCGTTCATCCATTCGCGTTTCAATTCCTTGGTCCTGGCCGAATCCGTGGCTGCCACTCTCTCGGTTGCGAATCAGCTCCTTGAGGATTTCATCCATGTGTCTGGCTGACAGGATTCCCAAAAAATCCAGCTTCTCCATGCCCTTGTTGGTGTGGATGTAAACGGGTCGTTCCGCCCGCATCTGGATATCGGAAACGCTCAAATCGCGGCAGACGCGGAAGATGATGCCGAGAAGGTCCGTGCCACCCATGCTGGGTTCGAAATGCAACCGTTCGCCTGACAGCGGTTGGACGGGCAATGCGGGCGGTTGGGCGCTTGATGCAAAAAGAGACATGGAGCGGAGTGGTGAGCTGTGGGTTATTGAGAAGCGATCTTACGGTCTTGCCGGCTCAAAGGGTCGCCCTTCAATGCGGCGGATGGTTCCTTCCGCCGAGTCTCTGAAGTGGAGGATGAAATTGAATCTTTCATCACATTCGGCGATGCGTTGGGGCGAGAGTAGGTCCCAGTTTTTGGTTTGGTCCCAGGCTCTGGAAATATCGATGTAGCGGGCGATGCAGTGATCGAGGAGATTCAAATACTGGTGCATTTGGATCGTGCTGAACTTCGATTTTGAGTTGAGCTGATCGTTGAATATGAGTTCTAAAATGTTGCTCGCGGCAGCTGCTGCGGTGAGTGCCGGTCTAGGGTCGTTGTCCTGCTTGAGGCAGTATTGAATGGTGTCCTCGGCGAGTTTTGCGGCCGATGGTGTGAGCTCGGGATGGGTTCCCAGCTCGGGCTCGGTCAGGAAAAAGTGTAGGGAATTGTAGTTCGCGTAGTGGGCGGGATCGAGCTGATAGGCAAAGCGGAGTTTGTCTTCGACTTGCCTGCGGAGGTAGCGCTTGTGGGTCTCGCTGATGGACTTTGGATTGGTGCGGATCTCGGCGACACGATCCAGCGAGGCCAAGAGGTTTTCAAATCGCCCTCCTAGTGACCCGCCCGCACCAGATTGGCTCGCCGCCGGGACTTTACCGACTTGATGTGGGCGTGCGCCACCTCCCATCGCTCCTTTGAAATGGTTGTCAATCTGCCCCTGCATTGCCATCGCTAGGATTTCTCCGTAGGGGCTTCCATTGATCCCAAGGGGATTCAGTGGGACATCCCAATCTGAATGTGCGAACAGTGAGCGCGCCGCAAATGACCCAGCAAAAACACCTCCGCCGATCAGGCCGATGGAGATGGCGTGAGTGAGTAGGCGCGACATGGCTTTAAAGGTTGGAGTGAGTCGGAGTGATCCTGAATCAAACGGGCAATTTCGTGCGAAAGCAAAGGCGGGAGATTCCCATGTAAATGGCGAGAATTCCCGAAAAGTAGAGGGCCATGCTCCAGAAAGCTTCTGAAGGCAAAGTGCCGTTTTTGAAATAGAGTCGCTGGGTTAGATCGGCAAATCCGTAGTGGGGCGAGAACAACCAGACGCCATGAAGAATCGGATTCTTTTCCAGCTTCAACATGCTGTCCAGATACCCGACGCCATAGAGCCCATAGAGAGTGATGCTCAAGGTTACGGCGAATCCCGCGATTCCGCCAAAGCGCGAGGCGAGTGCTATCGCCAGTGCTAACAAAGGCCCCACCACCAGTAGGAATAGAATCGTGTATTGGAGGTTGAGAATCCACCACATCGAATACTCGGCGGGATCGGCCGGGGTCGCGGCGAAAAGGCTGATCGCCGCGGTGATGAATGCCAGTGGCCCCACGAAGCATAAGACGGCGAGCCAGATTTCGAAAAGCTGGCGACCTGCGGAAACACCCGTAGTTTGGAAATATTCACCCACTCCCGATTTGGCATGGGTCTCGCCCTCCCAGGCGGCGGTGAACAGTCCCCACAAGAGCGTGCTGATCCAGAGGGTGCCCCAAGCGGCGAGAATGCGCGCCGGTTGTACCAGCACCGGCTTTTCCGTGGCGCTGGAGATCAGCGGCAGCGCAAACGGGAGAACCAGAACTGCAAATGCACAGATCGCCCACGACTTGCGGTGGAGAATCGTAGCAAAAGTGAGTCGGAAGAGGCGCATGGTTTTGTGTCAGGTCATCAAGCTCTTGAGGCCGCTCCAGGTTTGGTCGCCTCCTTGGAAGTGGCTGGCGTTTTTGCCCTCAATCATCACTACGCTCGGCATCGACATCGAGTCATAGTCGGGGTGGCAGCTCACCAGTCGCAGCACGTTGGCAGCGGATTCCCTCCAAATTTCCTCGAAGGTCTCCCGGGCAAAGGCATCGAGTCCGCTGAATGGCTCGTCGAGAAGAAGGACATTGCCGACTCCCGCCTTCACCGAAAACTCGGCCATGATCAGGCTGGTTTTGCGGCGATTCCCCGTGGAAAGCCGGCCATAAGGCTTTTTGGTATCCAGTTCAATGCGGCTTGCAAGGCTCAGCGCCTCCGCCAGCCGCGTCTGTGGCAGCAGCGATCGGAAAATCACCGCAGGAGTGATTTCTGGATCAAATCGCAGGTCTTCCGGCAGGTATTGGACAAATCCATCCACGTGGAATCTACCTGAAACGGGCGCCTGTGTCCCTGCCAAAGTCCGTAGCAGCGTCGTTTTGCCGCGACCATTGCGTGCTAACAGGAAATGCGTGCCACTGCCCAGCTCGATCTCTTGCCCAAAGCGTGCAAGCACGCTGCTATAGCCGATTTCAAGACCGAGGTCGAGGTGGATGGAGGCTGATAGATGCATCGATTTGGCTACCGATTCTTGGGATTCTTCGAAATCCATCCACGCGATCTTCAAAAATCACTCGGAAATCCTTCTACTTAATCCTCCTTTTAATTAAAATAATCCCAAACATTGCGCAATTAAAGTTAGGAATCGTTGATTTCCTGTTAGTTTGGCTATTTTGCAAATCGCGGATTTTCAGTGATTCCGGAGGATCTCCGAAAACCATTTTTTTTTCTTCGTGACGGGAGGAGGGGGGGTGGTAGAACCCCCCCAGCGGATTATGGCGGGCAAGTTAACTTACCAACAGGCAGGAGTGGACACGCGTAAAGCGGCGGCTCTTGTGGGCGACATCGGCACTCACGTGCGCAGAACTCAACAGACACGTAAGTTGTGGGGAGCCTTCGGGTTATTCGCCGCTTGTTACGACCTTAGCAGCTATAAGGAACCCGTGATGGTCACCGGTTGCGACGGAGTCGGCACCAAGCTGGAGCTGCTACTGGAGCACGATTTGCTCGAAACAGCGGGCAAGGATCTCGTCGCCATGAGCGTGAACGACATTCTTACCACCGGCGGCGACGCCTTGTTGTTCCTTGATTACATCGGGATCGCAGCCCTCCATGAGGAGAAAATCACCCGGCTCATTTCTGGCATGGCCGACTACCTCGAAGCTTGCGACTGCATCCTCGCGGGTGGCGAAACGGCCGAAATGCCAGGCATTGTCCCAGAAGGCATCATCGAACTTTCCGGCTTCTGCATCGGTTGCGCTGAAAAGCCCGACCTGATCGATCCCACTACTGTCGCCGTTGGCGATGTGCTGATTGGCTACGCCTCGGACAGCATCCACGCCAATGGCTGGTCGCTCGTTCGCCGCGTGCTCAATGAATTCCCTGGCGAAGTCACCGATGCCGAGCTGCTCGAATGGCTCAAGCCGACCCGCCTCTATCACGATGTCACTCGCGGCCTTAAGGCGGCTGGCGTCAAGCCCAAGGCCATGTCCCACATCACGGGTGGTGGCCTACCTGAAAATCTCGAACGCCTTTTCCGTGGAATGGGTGCTGATCTGGAGATCCCGCGCTGGGAGCTTCCCGGCATCGAAAAACTGCTCTCGCACGTCGATGCCGAAGACCGCTTCCACACCTTCAACATGGGCATCGGCTGGGTGGCCATCGTTGCCGAAGCTGATGTCGAAGCCGCCCTCAAGGCGGGCGACGGTGGCACGGTGATCGGCCGCATGGTCCCCGAAGAAGGTGTCCGAGTTTGTGTAACAGGCGAGTGATTCCCCGATTGATCCAAGCATGAGCGACTTCCTCAAACACGAATGCGGGATCGCCGCAGTGCGACTCCGCAAGCCGCTGGCTTATTATTACGACCGTTACGGCACCTGCCTGTGGGGTCTCAACAAGCTGTTTCTCCTCATGGAAAAGCAGCACAATCGCGGCCAAGACGGCACCGGCATCGGCTGCGTCAAGATCGACATGCCTATCGGTCAGCCATACGTGCACCGCCGCCGCAGCATCGCCAAAGACGCTCTGGCCGAGATCTTCCACAAGGAAATCAAAGATTTCTTCAAAATGTCCCGCAAGGGCACGATGAACATCAAAGATCCGGCAAGCGTCAAAAAGAACTTCGACTTCGGCGGTGAAATCCTCATCGGCCATCTGCGCTACGGCACTTCGGGCGATTTCGATGCCGGCTGCTGCCACCCCTACCTGCGCCGCAGCAACTGGCCCACCCGCACTTTGATGGTGATGGGTAATTTCAACATGACCAATGCCGGCGAGCTCAATGAAGTGCTCATCGACCGCGGCCAGCACCCCGTTTTCGGCACCGACACCCAGACGGTTCTCGAAGAAATCGGCTACCATCTCGACGAAGCTCACACCGACCTCTACCGCCACCTGCGCGACTCGGGCGTACCCGGCGCGGAAATTCCTGCACTGATTTCCGCCGCACTCGACGTGCCCAAGCTCGTCTCGCAATCGGCTGCGGCTTGGGATGGCGGCTATGCCATCTGCGGTGCCATCGGCAATGGCGACATGTTTGTCATGCGCGATCCTCACGGCATCCGCCCTTGCCACATGCTCGTGACCGACGACGTCATCGCCTTTGCCTCCGAGCGGGTGCCATTGATGACCGTCTTCGAAGCCGACGCTAGCGAAGTGAAAGCTGTCGATCCCGGCTCGATGATCACCATCAAGTCCGACGGCACGATCTCCGACACCGCCTTTGCCCCGCCGCAGCGCTACACCCCGTGTTCATTCGAGAAAATCTATTTCTCCCGTGGCAACGATCCCCTCATCTATCGCGAGCGCAAAGCCATGGGCGCGGCCCTCGTTGCCCAAGTCGTCGAATCCATCGGCGGCGCGTTCGATAAAACCGTCTTCTCCTTCATCCCCAACACGGCTGAAACTGCCTATTATGGCCTGATGGATGGCCTGCGCCTCTACCGCCGCCAGGAGGTGCGCTCGTCGATCCTCGAAGCCTCCGCAGCCGGCACTCTCACGCCCGAACTCGTCGACGACCTGATCCTCCGCAACTGGCCCAAAGGCGAAAAGATCGCCCACAAGGATATCAAGATGCGGACCTTCATTTCGCAGGAAAAAGGCCGCGACCAGATGGTCTCCCACGTTTACGACATCACTTACGGCGTCGTGAACCCCGGCGACTACCTCGTCGCTCTCGACGACTCGATCGTCCGCGGCACCACCCTCAAGCAGTCGATCCTAAAGATCCTCGCCCGCACCAAGCCGTCCAAGATCGTCGTCTGCTCGACCGCGCCGCAGATCCGCTACCCCGACTGCTACGGCATCGACATGTCGGAGCTCGGCAAATTCATCGCCTTCGCGGCCGCAGTGGCCCTCCATCGTCGCGCCGGCAGGCAGTCTTTGCTCGATCGGATCTATGATGATTGCCTAGCTGAGCTGAAGCTCCCAGTCGGCGAGCGCCAAAACCGCGTCAAAGCCGTTTACGACGCCTTCACCGACGAAGAAATTTCCGCCGAAGTCAGCCGCATGGTTTATCCTGAAGGCATCGACTGGAATGGCGAAGTACAGGTGATTTTCCAGAACATCGAAAACCTCCACGCCTCGATCAAAGGCAATTGCGGCGATTGGTATTTCACCGGCAATTACCCGACACCCGGCGGCTACTCGATGGTTAATCGCGCCTATCTCCGCTGGTACGAGGGGCTCGGCGGTCGCAGCTACGACTTGCCACTGTGATATCTGCAGCTTTCTTCAAATGCCCTTGAAGCCCATGTAGGCGAGATATGTGCCGGTGGGCACTGCGACCAAGCGCCATTCGTTTTTTAGATGGCGATACTTGTTGATGAATTGCGATGGATCGGCCCAGTTGAGCAAATCGCACGGTACAGAATGGCGAATCATTCCGATCTGGATGTTGTGGCGGATTTCGAAATGCAGGTGGGCGGGATACATTCCAAAGTTGTTGCCGATCGTTCCAATCTGTTGGCCGCGTTTAATCAGTTCCCCATTCTTGACCATGATCTCGTTGAGGTGGCCGTTGAGCGTGTCGCAGTATTTGACCTCGCCGCTTGCGGGGTCGCGGTAGGCGTGGCGGGTTAGTACTACGTTGCCCCAGCCGCTACGGACGTTGTGCGCTAGGGTGACGATGCCGTCGGCAATCGCGTAAACAGGGTCGCCGAGGTCACTTTCACCGCCCGCACGGCCATTCCAGTCTTCGCCAAAGTGTTCGGGCGATCGCAGCCGAAGGCCGCGCGATTTATAGTAACCTTCGGCATTGGGCTTGCCGACAGGGAAGTCGAAGCCATCAGCGAGGTTGAGTTTGACTTGTTGCGCGGTCGCAGGGAGACAGAGAAGCAGCATTCCTAACAGGATAGCCCCTCTGGTCCGTGCCGCTGTGCGGTTCGTACTCATCGGGCGTCACTGCACTGTCCGAGCGGCCGGGTCGCAAGCGTAAAAAAGTGGCATCGCCGCGAAAGCTTGTCGTTACAGGAAAAGTTGCCTTATCAATTAGGCTCTCGTCATCAAAGATCGCAGCTTTCATGCCGCCCACTGGCCGGCTCGAGGGAAAAGACGATGCAGCGATCCAGCACGGCATCGCCCATGACACGACCACCGGGCCAGACGACTGAGTCGCGGACGACTGCTCCCGCCGCGATCACGGCTCCCGGCCCGATGACAGAGCGTTCGACGATGGCCCCGGGTTCGACACAGGCATGCGGATGAATGGCGGGGCCGAGATCGAGTTCGCGGTGCGCCTGCAGATAGGATTCGCGGTCGCC
>CALPMD020000060.1 GCA_943324575.2 Akkermansia muciniphila | reverse complement strand
TCGGCTTGGTGAAAGAGAAGTCCAAGCTTGCCGGTGCGTCGGCACTCTTTGCTGACGCAGCGGCAAGCTTTGCTGATCCATCGGTAAGCTTTGCTGGTTCATCAGCAAGTTTTCCTGGTTAAGCGGCAAGCTTTGCTGCTATGTCTACAAGCTTTGCCGATGCGACTGCAAACTTTGCCGGTGAACCTCTAAACTTTGCCGGTGCGTCGGTAAGCTTTGCCGGTCGACCGGCAAAGAGTGCCGATCGACCTCTAAGCTTGGAATAGTCTTCGACGAACCTGACGCAACGTCGGTCGAACTTAGCAAGGTAGGCCGCCAATCCGCCGATCCGGTTCGCGAAGCTAGACCGGTGGCCAGCGATCGACCGCAGCCACATCGCGAACCTAGCGACAAGTCTCATTAGCCCTAACGCGCGCCCTCGCAACCCCGCTTGGTCTCGGCGGAACGTCGCCAGCGCCGTGCGCAAACTGGAACGACGCCGGCGCAACCGCACCAGTCGCCCCATCGGGTCATCATTCAATCGCGCAAGACCCGCGTGGAAGGGAAGGACCACCTACTGGAGAAGGACCACCTACTGGATTCTCGATTTTCGAAGCATTCCTTTAAAATGTCCATTGCCAGTTGGTTTTGACTATCCCATGATGAATCGACCGATGACTCAGACGACACCCGCTGTTGAAATCAAGAATCTGGTAAAGGACTTCAAGACCTCATTCCGCAATCAGAAGCTGCGCGCCGTGGATGGGGTATCGATTCGCATCATGCCGGGTGAGGTCTACGGCTTGATCGGGCCAAACGGTTCGGGGAAATCCACGACCATGAAGGCCTTGCTGGGTCTGGTGGTGCCGACGGCCGGGCAGTGCACGATTTTTGGCCAAGATTCGCTCAAGGTGGACTCGCGCAATGACGTAGGCTTTCTGCCGGAAAATCCTTATTTTTACAAACACCTCAGCGGCGCAGAGACGCTCCGCTTCTATGGCAAGCTCTGCGGCTTGAAGGGCAAGGCTTTGGAGGCGCGGGTCAGTGAGTTACTGGCACTGGTCGATTTGGAAGGCGCACGTGACCGGCGGCTGGGCGGCTACTCAAAAGGGATGCTGCAGCGTATCGGGCTGGCGCAGGCTTTGGTGCAAGAGCCGCGATTGGTGATTCTCGACGAGCCCACTGCGGGCGTGGATCCGGTGGGTTCGCGACAGATCCGGGATTTGATTTTAACGCTCAAAGAGCGCGGGATCACCGTGTTTCTTTGCTCGCACTTGCTGGAGCAGGTGCAGGAGGTCTGCGACCACGTCGGGATTATTTTCAGAGGGAAAATGGTCAAGGAGGGCCGGTTGGAGGATTTGATCGCGATCGAAGACCAGACTGAGATCGTGCTGAAAGACGCGAGCCCGGAGTTGATCGCGCAAATCACGGCATTGGTCGCCAACTCAGCGGGTACCACGCTACTTCATACCGGCAAGCCGCGTACGACCCTGGAGCGACTTTTTCTGCGCGAAACCACTCAAAGCGAACTACCATGAGCGATACGACTGCCATTTCTTCTTCAAAGGGCTCGCACCTGAGCCGCATCTGGGTGATCGCCCTGCATGCATTCACCCAGTTGGTGCGGATGAAGGTGTTTTACTTTTTGGCGGTGTTCGCCGTGATTGCCATCGCGAGTAATTTCTTCGACCTGCCGCAACACGAAGGACCGGAATCGGTCGGGATCAATGTGCTGCGTTCCATCAAGAGCTGGTCGTTAGGCACCATGACGCTTTTCTCCATGGTTCTTTCCATCGTCGCGACCGCGTTGCTGCTGCCTAAAGATGTGGAAGATCGTACGCTGTATACGATATTGGCTAAGCCGGTGCCGCGCTTCGATTATCTGGCGGGGAAACTATTGGGTGTGATCTTGCTGGTGTTTGTCTCGTTGGCACTGATGGACGTCTTGATGACGGCCGTCCTTCACATTCGCACGTCAATGGTGTTGGAGGAGCAGCTAGCCATGGCTCAAGCGCAAAGCTGGCCGCAAGATGCGATCCAATCCATGCGACAAGAAACCGCACTCCACGGGCCGAGCTGGTCGCTGCAAGGCGCCGTCTTCGCCGTGTTTCTGCGGGCTTCGATCTTGGCGTCGATGTCACTGTTGATTTCAACTTTTTCGACCAGCACTCTGTTTACCACGATTGTGAGTTTTATGGTTTACTTCATCGGTCACTTTCAGGCCGATGCGCGGGACGCTTATCTCCAAGCGGGACATGCGGGCGAAGGCATGATTGGCCGGATACTTTCGCTATTGGTGTCGCTGGTCTTGCCGGATTTTCAAAACTTCAACGTCATTGATGCCGTGATCGAGGGCCAGACGATGCCGATGCTGATATTGGGAAAAATGACTCTCGTCGGTCTCTATTACGCCGTGTTTTACACCTTTGCGTCGTGGTACGTGTTCGCGGAGAAAGAATTTTAAACCGTGAAGAACTGGCAAAGAAACGGGATTTTGTTAGGACTAGTGCTGGCCTTCGGCGCATCGCGCATGCCCTATGAGGCCGCCCTGCGCAACGAGCTGCGAGCCGGTGGGCTGACGCCACCACCACTGGAAATCGAGACGCGGGAAAGGATCGGCCAGACGAGTTCGGCAGTGGCGCTCGGTGGGCTTCGCACATTGGTGGCGACGTTTCTCAACTTACGGGCATTTACCTTTTTCCAAGAGCAACGCTGGGACGACGTGGCGAAGACTTATGAGACCATTGTTGATTTGGCTCCGCACACCCGCTACTACTGGGAGACTGGCTCGTGGCACTCGTCGTACAACGCTGCCTCCTTTTATCTCAATGATTCCACGCTGCCGGCGCTGCGGCGTAGGGAGGCATGGCGCTCGTCGATCTACCGCGGCCGCGCTTTCCTAGAACGTGGAATCCGCAATAATCCTGACGATTGGAGCATGCTGGCAAATCTAGGCTTCTTGCTTTCTGACTCGAACAAATTCCCAGCCTTCCGCGATGACAACGCGACCTTTGCGGCTGCAGCCGATGCCTACAAACGAGCGGCAGCGACGGGCAAAGCTCTGCCCTACGTCCGTCGCGCCCAGCTTTATTCGCTCGCCCGCGTGGCCGGCAGGGAGAAGGAAGCGCTCGAACTCGCGCAATCCCTCTACGCCTCCCGTAGTAACCAAACGCCCACCTTGTTGATTCTACTTTTGGTGCTGGAGGCGCACGAAAACCCAGAAGCGGATAGTGCCCAGCGGGCGATCGAATTATTTGGCTCGCCGCAAAATGCCTATAAGGCGCTCTGCACTCACTGGCAGAGGACTTGCGAGCGCTTCCCCGTCTTCGGTGTGGCGGTTGCGCTTCAATCTCTGGAAACGACACTGGCAATCCCAGCGGAAAGAAGCATTCTTAACCAGCCCTTGCAGGCACCCACCGGCCCCGACGAATGGTTTTCAAAATAAACTTGCCGATCTCCCCGCGTCGGATTTTCTATCATCTCAAACGACTTTATGCGATTCGCTCTTTTCGGTGACATTCACGCCAATTTGGAAGCTTTGGAGGCAGTTCTTGAAGACGCCTCGCAAATGGGTGTGACCAACTACGCCTGTCTGGGTGACATCGTCGGCTACAATGCCGATCCTGCGGCATGCTTGGAGATTGTCCGTGGCATGAAATGCCCGACAGTCAAAGGCAATCATGACGAAGAAGCCGCTGCCAATACCTCTCTCGACAACATGAATTCTGTGGCTGCGGCGGCCTTGGAATGGACCCGCCGGCAGCTCTCCGCCGATCAACAGCAGTGGCTGAAACGACTTCAAATGGTCCGCCAAGTCGCCGACTTCACGCTCGTCCACAGCACCCTCGATCAACCACAAAATTGGGACTACGTCTCTAACCGCTTCGACGCATTGGCCAATTTCTCCTATCAGTTCACGCCCATATGCTTTCATGGCCACACCCACGTGCCACGAATCTACATGAAAACTGACAACAAGGCCGTCGAAGTCGCTGCGGAATTGATCGAGGTCGAAGCGAGGGCGAAGTATTTCATCAACGTCGGATCAGTTGGCCAACCACGCGATGGCGATTCGCGGGCCTGCTATGTGATCTATGACCCCGAGCAGAGGCAGATGGTCTTCCGTCGTGTCGATTACGACATTGCCAAGGCGCAGGCGAAAATCATTGCGGCGGGCTTGCCGCAGATGCTAGCCGATCGCCTTGGTGAAGGACGCTAATTTCCAGCGGGCAGGGTCTCAATTATTTCCTTCCATCGATCCAATTTTTACGCTTTATTGAGGTCGTGAGAGGTGATTTTACTTTTTAGTAACTACCGCCTTTTCTCGAGTCCGCGCAAGCGGCGCTGTTTGATTCCTCAGCCCTGGTAAGCTGAATCAAACAGCGTTCGCGGCCGGCGGCATGCGTGCAGCCAGCAGCTTGTCGACATATTTTGCCAGCAGATCGACCTCGAGATTGACCACTTGTCCGACTCGCGCTTGGTGCAGATGCGTATGTTCCCAAGTGTGCGGTGTGATCCAGAACACGGCACCGTCGGGGCTGAGTTCGGCGATGGTGAGAGAAATTCCGTCGAGTGTGAGCGATCCCTTGTCGATGCAGAGCGAGTGAATCTCCAGTGGCAGGGAGACGCCGACGATATGGTCTTGGCCGCTCGCTTCGAGCCGGGTGATCTGGCCGGTGCCATCGACATGGCCTTGGACAAAGTGGCCGCCGAAACGGTCGCCCACCATCATTGCGCGTTCGAGGTTGACGGTGGATCCGGTCGTGAGGTCGCCGAGCGAGGTGACGCGCAGGGTCTGGGCTAACAGGTCAAACGCGGTGTCGTTAGGCGCGAGTTCGGCGACGGTGAGACAGCAGCCGTTGACGGCCACCGAATCGCCCAGCGCAAGATCGGCGGCGAAGGGCAGGGCGAGCGTGAGGCGCGCCTGCTCGCCTTTGGATTCGAGGCTAATGACGGTGCCAAGGGCTTCGACGAGACCGGTGAACATGAGTTAGGGTGTTAGAGAAGTTGAGGTAGGCGGGGCGGCGAATGCTTCATCCTTCCCACGGTCGGGGAAAAACATCATGCAGAGGGCGACGATGATCGTCGGCAGGAGCGCACCGAGTGCGAGCTTGAGTGGGGAGACGCCGTCGCCGAAGAAGCGCCCTAACAGCGCTTGGCCCGCGGGGTTAGGCGCGTTGGCGATGACCGTGAGACCGCCGCCTGCCACCGCACCGGCGAGTACGGCGTATTTCAGTTGGGGCGCAAGCCCGTCGACTTGGCTGGCGAGGTAAGTGATAGCTGCGTTGTCGTTGAAGGAGGTGAGAATGGTGGAACCAAGGAACAGTGGCCATTCGCTGAGGCTCGAGATGATCGGTGCGAGCCACCAGCCTTGCAGGCCGCCATGGATGACGAGGCCGCCGAGGAAAAAGCCGACCAGGATCGGACCGCGCAGGTTGATGCGGTGCTGGTGGTCGGCCGTGCCTTGGGAGAAGGCGAGGAAGAACAGGAAGCTGCCGATGAAAAGCGGCGGGTAGTGCGCAAACGTCACGGTCCATGCCATGAACAACAGGTGGGTGAGAGTGACAAAAAGTGGCACGGGGCGATCCTTTTGGATCAGGTCGCCCACACCATCTCCATCATGGTCGCCCGCCCGTTCCGCCATGGCGGCAAGCTCTTTGCGGAAGCAGAGGAAGTAGATCGTGCTGGAAGCGGTGATCGCGAGAATCGCCTTGTCGCCGAAGTGCAGCAGCATCTCTGGAGTGGTGAGGCCCCACCTCTGGGCGACCATCAGGACGGGCGGGGCGGCAAAATTCGTCAGCACCCCGCCGACTGAGATATTGACGAATAACAGGCCCAGCGTGGCGTAGGCAAAGCGCGGCGACGGTTTGAGCGGATAGAATTTTTTCGCCAGCAGCAGGGCGGCAATCGTCATCGCTCCCGGCTCAGTGATGAGTGAGCCGAGCAACGGAGCCACGATGAGGATCGACAACCACCAAGCGGCTGGCGTTTGCCTGCCGAGCCTGGCGAAACGGCCGAGGCAGGATTCGGCGAAGTGCAGGATGGGTCGGGTGGAGGCTAGTGCCATGATCACCACGACAAACATCGGCTCGGTGAAGTTGACGCCCGTGACATAACTTTTGACGGTGTCAAAGTCGTAAAAAGCGGCCATCGCCGCCATCAGGACGATCACCCAGACGCCAAAGATCGCTTCCACTTCGCCGAGAAAGTGCAGCATTGTCGCTTTGAAACTCACCTTATCGGCCGCGGTGGATTCGTGCGAGCGAACGACTTTCGCATCGTGTTGCTGCTGCGCCCGGTGGGCGAGGCGGGTGATGGGCGCGGCGAAGAAGGTGTGAAGAATGGCGAGGACGAAAATCGCCGTTGCAACTAACAGGAACGGTTGTTGTGCGGCGCGGTAGCTGAGTTTTTCGGTGATGCTGTGCAGGCCGTGGGCGTTCTCCATCTCGGGGAACTTCGCCATCGCCGAGACGAAGGCCGGCTCGGCGGCGAGGGCCTCCGCTGCACCAGCCCATGCGGGGGCCATCAGCGAAATGGTGACGAGGAGGATAAGGAGAGATTTCATCGTGGCACGGGCAAAACCCGATGAATTCTTAGGGGTGCGCCGCGTGAGGGGCAAGGCAAACCCGCCGGTCTAGGCATCTAGCGGCGTCAGCCAATGTTCGCGGCGGAACCACGTTTCCTGGCGCTTGGCGTATTGGCGGGTGGCGGCGTTGATGAGATCCTCGCAGCTGGCGCGGTCGATTTCCCCAGCCAGCAGCGAGCGGATTTCACGAAAGCCAATGGCTTTTTCGCAGTTGCTGGAGACGGTGGCTAATGCGGCGACCTCCTCTAATGCCCCGCCGTCTAACATCGCGCGGGTCCGCTGCGCGATGCGCGCGTGGAGGTCGGGGCGGCTGCGCTGGATGACGATGCCGCGCAGGCTGGAGGAGATTGCCGCGGTTTTCGATTCCCACTGGTCGCGGAGATCTGAGGCTTTCTGTCCGCTGAGGATGCAGATTTCCAGCGCACGCGAGACGAAGCGGCGGTTTTGCAGCGCGGTGCGCGAGGCTTCCACGGGGTCGAGGCGCTGCAGGTCGGCGACGAGATC
>CALPMD020000059.1 GCA_943324575.2 Akkermansia muciniphila | reverse complement strand
TGATCGCTGGTTTCTATCCGCCGGGATCGGGGCGACGGGTGACTCCCGCATGCTGGCCATCTGGCGCTTATCGTTTCGCTGATGAGACACCTCTACTCCATTGCTGTTTTTCTATGCATGGCCAGCGTCGCCATGGCGGAGACGCGTGTGCGGATTATCGGCATGCGCGGCACCAGTGAGGGGCAGGTGCTCGAAATGTTGGGTGATCGGTTAGAACATGTTAGATCCAGCGATGCCTCGACCTCGCGTGCCGACGATGCGGCCTTCCTGCTGCGCCAGGTGCTGCGCAAGGAGGGGTACGCCGATGTCGAGGTCGCTTGGAAAATCGTCAGTCGCTCGGAAATCCTGCTGACCGTGCATGAGGGTGGCCGACTTTCGCTCGGCCGCGTCCGCGTCAACGGGGTGCCATCGGCTGAGGCGAAAAGACTGGCAAAGCTCTATGCCCGGCCAACGCAGAAAGATCGCTCGTTTGTTTCGCCGTTGCCGCCATTTCGTGAAGCCGACATTGAAACGGGCCTATCCTACCTGCGCCAGGATCTCAACGCCCAAGGCTACTGGGGCGCGGAGGTTCTGCTGGCGGCACGCGATGTGGATGCGGGTTCAGGCACGGTCAATCTCACCATCGAGGTTCGTCCCGGCACCCGACAACGGATCGCGGTTCCCAGAATCGTCAGCCCCGACCCCATGGTGATTTCCGAGGTCCAAGCGTTGGTCAAACCCTATGTCGGTCGCGCCGCCACCACCGGGCAGCTCAACGCGATGCGCTTGGAGGTGGAAAAATCTTTCACCAGCCACGGTTACCCCGATGCGATAATCTCCATGTCACACGCGCAGGAGGCCGGAAAGTTTGTCCCCGAGTTTTTTATCGATTTGGGACCGCGCGTTCGTCTCGACCACATTCATATCACCGGGCTGGTGCGCACCAAATACGACCGCATCGCACAACGCGTCAAAAACTTTGAGGGCGAGTGGTACGACGAGGTGGCCATCAGCAAACGCGTCCGCGGCATTCTGGCTACGGGTGCGTTTTCGTCGGCTCGCATCGAGCGTAGCCCGATCGCCGGCGATCGCATCGACGCCACCTTACATCTGGAAGAAGCGCGCGCCCGACAAATCAGCCTCGCGGCTGGGGTGGATTCCTACCAAGGCTTCATCTTGCGCACCAGCTATGCGGATCGCAATCTCAATGGTCAGGTTCTCGGCCTCAACACTGGATTCGAGTTCAGTGCCCGCGGGATCTTAGGCGAAGCTCGGCTCAGTAACCCATGGCTCTTTGGCTCCGATGTCGCGGCAATGGCCCGCTATTATGCCTTGGTTTATCGGCGTGAAGGCTATCGTTCCTTCGAAACAGGCTTGGAGGGACAGACGACCTGGAAATTCGGCGACCACTACACGCTCGACCTCCTCGGCGGCTATTCGCTGGTCAACCTCAGCGAGGATGGTTTGCCAATTTCCGAACTCGGGGAAACGGTCTACACCCAGCCGCGCCTGCGCCTGACCCAGACGCTTGACCACCGTGACAGCGCCGTATTGCCGACGCGCGGTTGGCATTTGGAGAGCCCCTTGGAAATCGGATCTGCGGTGGGCAAGCTATCCACTAACTATGCCAAGGCCAGCCTAAAGGGTGGATGGTATTACAAGCTCAATGGGGACTATCAGCTCGGGCTTGGCGGTGATTTAGGCGTTTTAATTCCCTCAGGCGACGGTCAGGAGCTGCCGATTGATTTGCGATTGTTCAACGGCGGCTCGCGCAGTGTGCGCAGCTTTCCCGAGCGTCAACTCGGGCCCACGGTCAATGATTATGCCACGGGTGGGGAAGCTTCTTGGAACACCAATGCGGAGCTCATTCGCAGCCTAGGCGGCACCCTCAAGGCGGTCGCTTTTTTCGACGCGGGTACACTTTCGCGGAGCTATGATCAACTCGGTTCCAGTGAAGTCGAACTCGCCATCGGCCTCGGCCTGCGATTGAACCTGCCCATCGGCCCGATTCGTCTCGAGTATGGTTATAACCTCACCCAAGACAGCGGCGAACCCACGGGCACCCTGCATTTTGCCATCGGAATCACGTTCTAACTGCGATGGCAGTTGCCGATATATCTTGAGCTGCGAGAGCTGCTACACCTTTGCCACAGGCAGGGTGATCCACGCTAGAAACTCTTGGTTGCCGTCCATCCCGGTGATGGGCGAGGGGATGAAACCGCGCCAGTCGCAGCCATGATCTTGGGTCACGAAGTTGCGGATCTTGTCCACCGCTTGTTGGTGCAGAGCCGGATCGCGAACGATGCCGCCGCGGGTGATGTCTTCGCGGCGGAGCTCGAACTGAGGCTTGATCAGGCAGACGAGCGTGCCGCCATCCTCCAGCACGGAGAAAACGGCAGGCAGGACCTTGGTCAGCGAAATGAAGGAAAGATCCATGACCGCGAGTCGCACTTTTTCGCCGATGTCGGCGGGCACCATGTGGCGGGCATTGAACTGCTCTTTGACGATCACGCGCGGGTCGTTGCGCAGTTTCCAGACCAGCTGGTTGGTCCCGACATCCACGGCGTGGACGCGGCTGGCTCCGCGCTGCAGCAAGCAGTCGGTAAAACCGCCGGTGGACGCACCCACATCGATGCAGACCCAGCCGTCGGGGTCGATTTGGAAGGCGTCGAGCGCGCCTTCAAGCTTCAGCCCGCCACGGCCGACGTAGCGTTGCTTTTCTTTGATTTCGAGGGGCGCGTCTGGCAGCATCTGGGTGCTGGGCTTGTCGATGATGCGGTCGCCGCTGCGCACTTCTCCGGCAAGGATCAAGCGCTTAGCTTGCTCGCGAGAGTCGCAGAGGCCACGGGCGACGAGCAGTGCATCGATACGGTCTTTTTTCATCAGGGTCGCAGAACCAAACAGGAATAGCGTGTCACGGCAAGGCGAGTCTCGTAAAACCACGTGCAGCACATCGATTCGACGCGGTGACCGACCCATTGTCAGCTTTTTTGAGCAAAGAAGGGTGGGGGCGCAACTTGCGCCTTGCCTGCCAGCATTTCGCCGTCAACGATCCCCGCGTGACGCGACACCGCACCGACGACCTCAGAATCACTGGCTTGAATCCGCTTATTTCTCCTGCGGTTCTGGCGTACTATCTTCCACTTGCCGAGCAGGCATCCGAACTGGTTGCCAATGCCCGCAGCCAGGCCGATGCCATCCTGCGGGGTGAGGACGATCGCCTGCTGGCGATTGTCGGCCCTTGCTCGATCCACGATCCAGAGGCGGCGCTCGAATACGCAGCGAAGCTCAAGCAAGAGGCCAAGCGCGTCGAAAAAGACATCTTTGTGATCATGCGGGTCTATTTCGAAAAACCGCGCACGACCGTCGGCTGGAAGGGCTTGATCAATGATCCAAGACTCGACGACTCATTCGATATCAACCACGGCCTGCGCGTCGCCCGTGGCTTGCTCTTGGATCTCGCCAACATGGGCATCCCCGCCGGCACTGAGTTTCTCGACACCATTTCGCCGCAATACATTGCCGACCTGATCGCATGGGGAGCCATCGGCGCCCGCACCACCGAGTCACAAATCCACCGCGAGCTGGCCTCCGGCCTATCGATGCCCGTCGGTTTCAAAAACGGCACCGGCGGCTCGATCCAAATCGCGCTCGACGCCATCCAGTCGTCATCGCGTCCGCATCATTTTCTCTCGGTGACCAAGCAGGGAGTCTCCGCCATCGTCTCGACGGCGGGAAATGAATCCTGCCACCTCATCCTGCGCGGTGGGAAAAACGGCCCGAACTACGACTCCGCTTCCATCGCGTCGGCCGCCAGTCTTTTGCGCGAGCAAAACCTCGCCGAATCGGTGATGATCGACTGCTCTCACGGCAATTCGCTCAAAGACTACCGCAACCAACCCCTGGTCGCGAAGAGCATCGCCGAACAAATCGCGGCCGGTTCCAAGGTCATCACCTCGGTGATGATCGAGTCCAACCTCGTCGCAGGAAACCAGAAGTTGGCCAAGGATTTGACCACGCTCACCCGCGGGCAATCCGTCACCGATGCCTGCATCGGCTGGGATGATACGGTTGCCACCCTCGACGTCCTCGCCGAGGCCGTGCGTCAGCGGCGCAAGGCTTGATTCATCTCGGGGCAGGAAGTGCCCCGTTGATGCTGACGTGCTAACAGGAGGCGTGCGCCGTCACCTCGCGGTTGATCTTTTCGCCGACCGCTCTTTCGGCGACTTCGAGATCGTGCTCCGCTTGAAGCCCGATCCAAAATGCGGCGGAGGTGCCGAAGTACTTCGCCAGTCGCAGCGCCGTTTCCGCGCTCAGACTGCGCCGATACTTCGTGATCTCGGTGAGACGCGAAGCGGGAATCCCTGTCGCGCGAGAAACGGTCGCGAGACTCAATTCCATCGGCCTGATGAACTCCTCTAGCAGGATTTCACCGGGATGAATCATGGGTAGGTATTTGGATGCGCTCATGATTTTTAATGATAGTCAGTGATTTTCACTTGTTGTTTTGAGCCGTTTTCCCATCGGAAAACAACCCGCCATTGTTGGTTGATGCGAATGCTCCAGAATCCCTCCAGATCTCCTTTCAACCGTTCCAGTCGGTTGCCGGGAGGAATGAGCAGATCTTCAACGATCCGTGCCTGATTGATCATCCGGAGCTTGCGTCGGGCACGTTCCTGAATGTCGCCAGGCAGGCCTCTAATTCGCAAACCAAGGTAGATGCGCTCAGTATTGGAATCGCCAAAACTTTCAATCACCCCAGTAAACTAGCACGGTCGAAGATGTCAGCAAGAATAATTACGCGCCGCGAAACTATTTCGTGAAATCAGTCGTCTGGCGGCGGCACTGGGTCGATGAGCTAACGCGGTTTGGTAATCTTTCCAGTACGCATCTAAGGTAGACGGGCGGCGTAGTATGGTCCTAGGCTGCTGCGTGCTCTCGTGGTTTTCTGACAACCGATTCCCGCTTTACCTCGCGCCGATGGCAGGGGTGACGGATGTGATCTTTCGCCAAATCTGCAAGGAATTGGGGGCGGATGTCATGGTGACCGAGTTCGTTTCGGCGGAAGGCATCATGCAGGCCGATGAGCGGACGCGGAAATACACCGAGTTCAGCGACGAACAGCGCGCGGTCGGCGTCCAGCTGTTTGGTGCGGATGGCGAACGGATGGGCGAGGCGGCGCGCAAGATCATCGACTGGAAACGGCCGGACTTCATCGACATCAACTTCGGCTGCCCGGTCAACAAGGTGGTGGCGCGCAATGGCGGATCGTCATTGCTGAAGGATTGCCCGGTTCTGGCTGCGGTGGCGTCCGGCGTGGCGAAGGCGGTCGGCGATCAGGTGCCGGTGACGGCCAAGATGCGCATCGGCTGGGACGAGTCGTCGGTCAATGCGGTGGAAGTGGCGAAGATTTTGGAAGATTGTGGAATGCAGGCGATCGCCGTCCACGGTCGGACGCGGGCCCAAGGCTATGGCGGCGAGGCGAATTGGGACGTCATCGATGCCGTCGCGCGCGCCGTGAAAATCCCGGTCATCGGCAATGGTGACATCGCTTGCGGCGCGGACGTGCTGCGGCGTCGTCAGGAAACCGCGGTGTCCGGCGTGATGATTGGCCGCGCGGCGATGCAGAACCCGTGGGTGTTCCGCGAGGCGAAACATTTCATCGAGACTGGGCTGGTGCTGCCGGAAGTCCGCGTCGAAGAACGTTGGGAACTGGTCATCCGTCATTGCAAGATGGCGGTGGATAGCGGGCGCAACGGCAACGAGCGGCAAACGCTGACGGCCATGCGCTCGCGCTTGATGGCGTATTGCAAAGGCTTTCCCGGTGCCAAGGAACTGCGGCAAAAACTCTGCCAAGTGACGTCGCTGGCGGAAGTGGAAGATTTGGCCGCGTTTTCGCTCGCGCAGGTGGAGTTGGGCATCCTGCCGACACCTGCTGCTTGACCCGCCGGATCGGCGGTGCCAGATTGACGGCGTGATGATCATCCGTAGTACCTACCTCGTCGGGGCCATTGCTGCCCTGTTGCTCCCGTTGAGCGCTCAAGAGCCCAAGGTCGATGATTCGGCGGATGTTCCGAAGGATTTGATCGATCAAGTCCACGTTCGCGAAGAGTTGGGCGTGAACGAATTCACCGCACCGTCGATCGCCAAGCTGTTTGACACGCTGCAATTTCTCATGCCATTGCCGATTGCGGAGGTGGCGCGCAAAATGCCGTCGCGGATGTCACAGGACCGTGCGGATTTGGCGATCGAGCTGGGATTTCTCATCGCCGATGGATTCTTGGTCGTTCAAGCGGAGCAATTGGATCAAGTCGAGGAACTGGCGAAGGATTTAACCCGCTACGGCAAAGCGCTCGGTGCCGGGGACCGCGTCAACCGCCACGCCGCCAGTCTGCTGGATAGCGCCAAGAAAAAGGACGTCGCCCAGCTGAAAAAGGAACTTTCGGCTACCCAACGCGATGTTGAGGCCGAGTTGGTGACGCTGCGCGACGCCGACCTCGCGCACTTGATTTCCCTCGGCGGCTGGATTCGGGCTCTGGAAGTTTCGACGGTCGCGGTCGACAAGCAGTTTTCTCCTGAGCGCGCCCGCAAGGTGATGCGTGAAGATATCGCCGATTATTATGCCGAATCGGTGGCAGGTCTGGAACCGAGGATTTCAGAACGCCCGAACTACATGGCCATGCGCGATATTCTTGCCGGACTGCGCACGGAGATGGTCTTGAAAGAAGGCGAAGAGCCAACTCCAGCGCTGATGGCGGACATCCGCAAGCAAGCGGCGAAATTGGTAGAGCTCGCACTGCAACGCCAGAAATGAGTCGTTTCAAAGGTCAACGCGTCGCGGTTCTCGGTCTCGGCATCATGGGTCTCCGCGCGTGTTCCAGTCTTGCCGCCGCCAAACCCTACCTGCCTACCGCGTGAGCAGCGTCTATCGGATTGATCTCGGGACCCCTGCGTTGTTAGAATTTCGCGGCCCCGACGCCGTGCGCTTTCTCAACGGCCAGCTCACCCAAGACGTACGCCGTGTGGCGGTTGGCGGCATCTCGCTGCCGTCCTGCGTCACCGATGCCAAAGGCAAATTGCAATTCCGGGTGACGATCACCGCCTTGGACGAGACCACCCTTTGGGTCGCGGGCGAAGCTGGCACACAGGAAGCGCTCGAAGCGCGCCTGACCCGCTACCTCATCGCCGACGATGTGGAAACCGCAGATCTAACGGGTAGATACACCCTGATCCACTTCACCGGCCCGATGGCAGAGCCC